>NZ_LWBL02000025.1 GCF_001644195.2 Bacillus marinisedimentorum
GTTCCTGCTTCCCTACGGTCGCACTCACAGTGTCTTCTTTGCCGCGGGGCGGCGGTGAGCCTTCTCATCGCTATCGCTCTTGCGGGGTCTCACCTGTCCCGCTAGTCCCGCAGGACGTTGAATAAGCTTCTTTGAAAAGACACCGCACGAAGAAAATTGACTTTTATTTTCGTGGAGTCTCGCACCTTCCACTCCAATCAACTAGTGAAAAAATCAACATTGTGCTTTAACACAGCCTCATTAAGTAAGAGGAGGGATTTTGTGTTAGAAGTCCTGGCTGTACTGCTTGCAATCAGCAGCTGGCTTTATTTCATCTATCATTTGCGCCGCGATTACCATGTAAAGGATTTGACGCCTGCAGGGATCATCGGGGCTGTCATGGTTACCGCCCTTTATTATACCTTTACAAAGGACGGTAAAGCAGAGGTGAATATGGTTATCGGAACAGTCCTTCTCAGCCTCATTTTCATTGCTCTGACAAAATACCCTCCTTTTCATCATAAGAAATAATACGCAGCCAGTGTGTTTTTATTTCTTCCCGTTCGGGAATTATCCCTATAGTTCTGTCCGGAGAAATCATTTTCTCCCCATGAATAACTAGTAGAATTTATGAAATGGAGTGAAATGACATGTCAGACATGAAGGAACTATGTAAGAAATTCGGTGAAACACTGGGCGGCGAAGGAAAAGCGAAAGAAGGCGTTTGTGCGGTGGAAATCAAACGCAACCTTGATGTGAAAATAATGGGTAAACCGTTTAAAAGTGAAATTAAAGGCGAGATCCACTTCGAATCCCTGGATGAAGATGGGAAATCACTGAATGCTGCGGAAATGGCGGTCCTTGAAGAAGAGGTGCCTGCCTATGTGGCAGCACTGTCAAAATACGATCTGATGGTGAGTGCTGTCCACAACCATTGGCTGCATGCCGAACCGAACCTATTATACGTCCACTGCCAGTCGGTTGAACCCCCGCTTGACTTTGCGGAAAAACTTGCAGAAGCAATCAAAGTCCTGAAAAAATGATGACCAGCCTCACCCCAGCCTGCTTCTTTGGAAGCGGGCTTTTTTCATAATACCTTCTTTTAATCACCAAAAATACTTATTGCCTGTTATCCAGAACTATTTGCTTCCGCTTTTCATATCAATGGTAAACGAAACAAACTCCTTTTCATCAAGATAAAAAGTGAATAGCCATTCCCCTGGTGTCTCGACTGCAAATTTCGCCCCGCTTACTGCATCTCCTTTCCCTTGGAAGTGCTGAAGCGGCCATTCATACGGCGTCTGTATTTCCCCGCTTTCCGGATGCTTTCCAGTCATGCGGTAACTGCTCCCTGTTTCAGCCAGTTCTCCCCAGAAAAAAATCTCGTAATGGCCGGGTGTTGCGATTTCAACATCCTTATCGCCGTTCAGTTTAATAAGCCCCACCTTATTTTCAATCCCGAAAAGGTTCATTCCGTCCGCCTCAAAGTAACCGGCTTCTGGCCTGGCTTCCTCCTCCACGGATGGCGTACATGCACTAAACAGCATTAAAAACGGCAGCAAAGCGCTTAAGTATTTAACCTGATTCTTCAACCCGCGTCCCCCTTTCCTTTCTATTTAACGATTTCAGCAGTCATTTTGTTCCGTTATTGCATCTTTTTTTATTTATGCCAGCACCCCGGAGCCCTTCTCCCTGTCCGGGTTTATATGCTATACTGTATTATTGCAGATTATAAAATCAGCAACACGGTATCGAAGGGCTGAAGATCTGGCGCATGTCACCCATACCGCCTCGTTTTTTCAGCACCGCACCCAGAAAGGACTGCCATTATGAGTACACTGGATAAAAACAATGAATATAAAAAACGGCGCACCTTTGCAATCATCTCTCACCCGGATGCAGGTAAAACAACGCTTACCGAAAAACTGCTTTATCTTGGCGGCGCCATCCACAAGCAGGGAACCGTCAAAGCGCGAAAATCAAAAAATTTCGCGACCTCCGACTGGATGGAACTTGAAAAGCAGCGCGGCATCTCTGTGACTTCAAGTGTAATGCAATTTGATTATGACGGTGTGACTGTCAACATCCTCGATACACCAGGACATGAAGATTTCAGTGAAGACACGTACAGGACCCTTATGGCTGTTGACAGCGTTGTCATGATCATTGATGCGGCAAAAGGGGTCGAAGCCCAGACGAAGAAGCTTTTTAAAGTCGTCAGCCAGCGCGGCATACCGATTTTCACTTTCATCAACAAGCTCGACCGGCAGGGCCGCGAACCGCTTGAACTGCTTGAAGAAATCGAGGAAGTCCTCGGCATCCATTCCCACCCGATGAACTGGCCGATTGGCATGGGTATGTCTTTCCGCGGTGTATATGACAGGAAGGAAGACCGGCTTGAATTTTATGAAACACGCCAGGACGGCCAGAGTCTTGAGATACAAAAATGGGAAGATCTCGAGCCTCATCTGGATCCATCAGAAATTGACAAGCTTCAAGAAGATATCATGCTGCTGGATGAAGCCGGCAACCCTTATGACAAAGATGCCATTGATAACGGAAAATTGACGCCTGTTTTTTTCGGAAGTGCCATCTCCGGCTTCGGCGTCCCTTCATTCCTTTATCATTATTTGCAGCTGGCGCCTTTGCCGCAGCCGCGTAAGAGCACAGAAGGACTGATTGATCCGTCGGATGATACATTTTCGGGATTCGTTTTTAAAATCCAGGCGAACATGAATCCGGCGCACCGTGACCGGATTGCCTTCCTCCGCATTGTATCGGGGAAATTCCAGCGCGGCATGACAGCAAAGCTTGACCGGACCGGCAAACCGATGAAACTCGCACAGGGCCAGCAGTTTTTTGCCGAAAACCGTGAAGGACTGGAAGAAGCCTATCCCGGTGATATTATCGGGCTTTATGATCCCGGCGTATTCCAAATCGGCGACACGCTTTATGAAGGAAAGAATGATTTCAGTTTTGAGCCTCTTCCGCAATTTCCGCCGGAGCATTTTGCAAGGGTCCGCACGAAAAATGCCATGAAACAAAAGCATTTTTATAAAGGACTTGAGCAGCTTTCACAGGAAGGCGCCATTCAGGTATATAAGACCCCTGATGGAACAAACGTGTTTCTTGGCGCAGTCGGCGTCCTGCAATTCGAAGTGTTCCAGTACCGGATGGAAAACGAATACAATGTGGATATCGAGATTTCTCCGATTCCGCATAAACATGCTCGCTGGGTTGAAAATTGGAAGGACTCATTCAGGTCCTTCGACAAGTATTCCAATATGCTTGTCCATGATCGCTATGGAAGGCCAGTATTCCTATTTGAAAACGATTTTTCACTGCGCTGGTTCGGCGACCAGCATCCTGAGGTTGAGTTGAAAGGTTAAAAAAAGAGTGAAGGAAAACAGACGGCCGCTTTGTTTTCTTCTTTAACCGGCATAAAAAGCATCGGAAGCTCCCGATGCTTTTTATTTTATGGCTTCACGTAATATTCATTAACAGTGCCATCAATCCGGTATTCCTTGATGAATATCGTGTTTTCGCCACTCCTTGAATAACCCAGTGTTGCGCTGACAGCCTCGTCCTTATCGTTGAACCGGATAATCATTTGTATACCGGTTACACCGCTTTTAAGCGACTGTAAGTCAAGCCCCACTGTTTCAACCCGTTCATCACCGGCATTGGATGTGAAATAATCATAGCGGACGGCTGTGACCCGATTTGCTTCCGTTTCTGTCACTCTGTCGGCAGAGGCTGTCTCTTCCCATTCATCCCTCGCCATGCTCAGGGAAAAAGCTTGATCCAGTTCACCAGCCCTATCCGAAATTTCGTTTTCTCCAGGAATTGTGGTTGCAACCGTTGCAGGTAATATGCCTGTTGATTCAAGCTGATTTGTCAGCCATGGGAATTTGATGACACCCGCCTGGTCTGCGATAAGCACAAATATAACTGACAGCATCAGGATAAGGATGCCGTTTACCGCCCACCATAATTTACTTCTGGACTTCTTTATTTGAATGATTGGCGGCCGCGGCTCCCAGTACTCCTGCTCTTGGTCAAGTTCCGGGTCATCAAAAAGGATTTCTTCTTCATTTTTTTCCTGGCGATCCGCCATTCCGCTCACCTCACTGCCAAAAATGTTTCTAGTATGATGTACCCGCATACAAAATATGGTACACGGGCTTTACATTTATTTCTATTCGGCTTTCCAGGTGCATCTCCTGTTACGGCACAAAAATTTCACATTAGGAACAAAGTCCTTCCATCAATTCGGTTTTGGCGGCAAACAGCTTGTTCCCACTGCCTTATTCCCTGTTTTCCTAAAATCAGATAACATACGAAAGCCCCGGTCTGTCCCCGGGGCGAATCGTGGTATAATGAATAATGCAGCTGTATGTAAGCAGGGTGGCGGCAGCATCCCCGACTTCATGATGGAAGGGGGTGGTGCCTACTGATGACTCCATTTGAATCGCTGGTGCTGATGATTTCTTTTGCATCGCTGGTGGTCTCAATCATTGTGGCGTCAAACGGAAAAAAGTAACCCACCCTGCCGGTCAGTAGGGATGAGGGTTACTTTTTCCTGGTCCTGAACGCTGCCGCTTCCTGGCGGAAAGACAGCTGTATGGAACACCGATGTTGCCGCATCGGTGTTCTTTTTTAGTTGGCTTTCTTTGTTTTATTATATGTCTACGAATGTGAATGTTGCAAGCGGGACATTCATGTCATAAGCAGCCGCCGGGCTTCTCCGGCAAAATACAAAGAACCGGTTATAAGAATGGTATCCCCTTTTTCCGTGGACTGAAACGCTTTGTTGAGAGCGGTCCCGGCATCAGCCTGCCACTCCCATGTCAAACCGGTGCTGTCCATCATCCTTTCCACGGCCTCTTTATTTACCCTTCTTTCCGCAAAAGGCGATGGAACAATATCATACCTTGCTTCGGGATAAAAAACCGAATTAATCATTTCCGTACTATTTTTATTCGAACTGGCCGAAAAAATGACTGCTTGCGGAGACATGCCATCATTTTTCAAATTTCGAGCGAGTGTCTCAAGCTCCAGCACATTATGGGCGCCATCAATCACAACATTCCTGCCGTTTTTTGTAACCATTTCGTACCTGGCCGGAATACGGACAACCTGCAGTCCCAAACGAATAGCTTCTTCATTACCTGCAGACGTCAATCCAGCAAGCTCGCATACAGCAGCAATGGCGGTTGCAGCATTTTGGATTTGATGATATCCGGGAGCGGAAAGCTCTAGTCGCTTCAAATCCTTTTTTCCGCTGTAATCAAAAACGGATGTGCCCCTGGCTGATCTCCTGCTTTCCACCGAAAAGTCTTCCCCGAAAAACAGGAAAGGGACTGCTGCGGTTTCGGAAAGGGCTCTCAAGTAACTGCGGGCAGCGGGGCTGCGCATGCCGCAGATGACCGATGCTGTACCGCTTTTTATAATGGCGGCTTTATCCGCTGTAATATCCTCTATTTCGGTACCGAGCAGTTGTGTATGGTCTTTCGTAATTTCCGTTAAAACTGCAATGAGTGGATCAAATAAAATTGCAGGGTCGCTTTTGCCCCCGACGCCATTTTCATAAACGACAAGGCCAATCCCATTGCGGCTGTACCACAGCAGCCCGATGAGAATCATGAGATGCATATGCCCCAATTCTTGCTCTTCCTGAAACGTTTTCAGCCCTTTCTCCACTTCGGAAGAGAGCTTTTCTAAATCAGGGGCTGGCATTTCCTCGCCATTTATTTGAAACCGTTCTTCATACCTGGAGAGATGCGGACCCGTAAACAGCCCGTGGGCGACATCACTTGCGGTAAGAATCGCTGAAAGAAAATGGGCGGTTGACCCTTTTCCGGCGGAACCTGCAATTTGGATAAATTGAAATTCGCGCGGGTCTAAATCAAAATGGCTGAGCAGTTTTTCAAGAAGCACTGCATGATATCCGTTCTTCCTGTTCATTGTCCGGCTGTAATAACGTTTAAAAAAGTTGCTATATGACATGGTGCGTTTCCCCTTCTTCGATTCGGCCTCCGGCACTATAGGATTCCTTTTTTTACGAGTTCTTCAAGGTATGACCGCAGTTCGGCCTGCAACTCTTCCCGTTCAAGTGCCAGGTCCAAAGTCGCTTTGATAAAACCGAGTTTATTGCCGATATCATAACGGCGGCCTTCAAAATGATAAGCGATCACTGCCTGTTGTTCGTTCAACAAATTGATGGCATCTGTCAACTGAATTTCACCGCCGCTGCCAGGTTCAAGGCCTTGCAAAATTGGAAAAATTTCCGGCTGAAGAATGTACCGCCCCATAATGGCGTAAGTGGATGGCGCATGTCCGGCAGGCGGTTTTTCGATAAGGCTCTCCAGATTGATGACACCTTCTTCCGGTTCCGTCCCCTTTGGTTCTACGATGCCATATTTCGATGTCTCTTCTTCAGGAACAGGCTGGACTCCGACTACGGAAGCATGGTACCGATCATGAATGGAAAGGAGCTGTTTCAAGCACGGTGTTCCCGCCGTACGGACGATGTCATCGCCGAGTAAAACGGCAAACGGCTCATTTCCAATGAATGACTGGCAGGAAGCAATCGCATGCCCCAGGCCGAGCGGCTCTTTTTGCCGGATATAATGGATATTGGCAAGATTCGAAATGGATTGCACCTCAGCCAGCTGCTCCCACTTTCCTTTCGCTTCGAGAGCGGCTTCCAGTTCATATGATTTATCAAAATGGTCTTCAATCGCGCGTTTGCCGCGGCCGCTCACGATGATGATATCATCAATTCCGGAGGCTGCCGCTTCTTCAACTATATACTGGATCGCAGGCTTATCAACAATGGGCAGCATCTCTTTCGGCTGTGCTTTTGTAGCCGGTAAAAAACGGGTTCCGAGGCCTCCTGCCGGAATGATCGCTTTACGGACTTTCATGTTATCCCTCCATCAGCAAAACAATTCGGATTCTTTCTGATTTCATTTTAACAGAACAGGAAGTACCCATTACGCATTTTGAATCTGGGACCAAATTGAAAAGGCCGATGAATCATGATTGTTCCTCGTTCCTTGTGTTTTTTGAGAATAGATTATATGTGTGGAGTGGTGCGGAAGGCATAAGAATCCCTGAAAATAAAAACCAATTTTCTTCGTGCGGTGTTAATTGGAAGAAGCTTATTCAATGTCCGGCGGGAGCAGCGGGACAACTGAGACCCCGCAGTCGTACACAGCGACAAAGAGGCTCAGCGCCAGCCCCGCGGCAAAGAAGATACCGTGAGTGCAACCGGAGGGAAGCAGGAACGGATGTTGCACTTGTGCACGTGGTGAAAGCGAGCCCCTGCTGCGGAAATCAACAGCGACGTTTAACAGAACCATTAAAAAAACGCTTGAATCAAGCGTTTTTTTATTCATTATAAGGTTATTTCATATCACTTACCGGCATCTCTGAATGTGTGTTTTAATCGCTTCCGTTTTTCACCCATTCGGCGACAGTGACCGTCCGTTTCGCCTGATGCTTTACGGCTGCTTCCACTTCCTCTTTCATATTGCCGTCCTGGTCCACCGTTACAGTCGTGCCGTAAGGGTTACCCCCCGCCTTATAGACTGACTCATCCGTGTAACCAGGTGATACGACAATTGCCCCCCAATGGAACATAGTCGTATAAAGGGACAGGACAGTCTGCTCCTGGCCTCCATTAGGATTATTGGCGGAAGACATGGCACTTACCACCTTATTGGCAAGCTTCCCTTCCATCCAGAGACCTCCTGTGGAATCGAGGAACTGCTTCATCTGTGCAGGAACATTTCCGAATCGTGTCGGGCAGCTGAAAACGATAGCGTCCGCCCATTCCAAGTCTTCAAGGGTGGCATCCGGGATGCTGTCTGTTTTTTCAAGATGCTCTTTCCAGGCCTGATTTGATTCGATTGCATGCATAGGTGCCGTTTCTGGTACCTTCAGCAGTTTGACTTCTCCGCCTTTTTCCCGGGCTCCGTCTGCTGCCATCTTGGCAAGTCGGTAATTCGTGCCGGTCGAACTGTAATAGATAATTGCGGTTCTTATTTTTGTCATCTTACCCCTCCATGATTAACTGGCAGGACATCCGGCTGCCGTTTTCTTCTGTTTTTATGATTCCCCAAAAAAAAGGTTGCAAAACTAAAGGCCTGCCGCCATCAAAAAATGGGGCAAGCCTTCAATGTTCTTAATTATCTGGTGCCTGCAACACAATTATTAGCCGAACGGTTTGCTGTGAATTGCCTTAAGTGCCAGGCCCTCATCATCTTTATGTACAAAAATCTCATAAGATGCGGCGGCAAGCCCAAAAGAGCCCTGTGAATGTGACGAGGACTGAATGGAATCGACTGCAGTCCGGTACTTAATTCCCGCGGTTTTGAGTTTTGCTGCGGCTCTGGAGTAGTCATTCTGTTTTACTGTTCCAACCTTAGATGGGATACAAATGATGCCGGACTTGGATAACAAGTTTTGGCCTATTCAGGGATGCTATCAGTCATTTTCAGCGCTTCGTTCATTTTTGCTGTACAGCTTTGAAATCGAATCGGGTGCAGATCCAGCTCTGGCGTGAAAACTATGCTGGACGGCGTGAAACAGTTGTTCCGGCGTGAAAGTCGGGGTCTTTGGCATGAAATGTTCGAAATTGCGCATGAAACCCAGGTAGTTTAGCGTGAAAGACACAGAATTCCGCGTGAAAGTGCATCCCCTTCATCACGGCTGTTCTGATACGGCGCGAAAAACCGGGTATATGGCGTGAAAGACCAGATATCCGGTGTGAAACAAGTGAGTATGAAAAAACTTGATTGTCTTTTTATAAAAAAAGAAACCAATTTGCAGTGGTTTCGGCTTTTCTCAGTGTTTTTATGAAACTGATTGTCCAGATTGACCTTGTACGTTCGAAATTCTGTTTCCCCGTGAAATTCAGCTGGGGTTCCGGGACATTGATGGATCATATTGGGAAGCGGCTGTGTTGGCATGAAAACAAAGAGTTTTGTTATGTAAGCCGAGCTGTATGGTTCGAAACAGCCGATTAGGCGTCCTCTTGTTTGAATACAAATATTCCACCCAATTGGCGATTGACATTGTCCATGCCCCCTTCTTATGTGGTGCCTCCTGCAAACTGGGCCAGCAGGAAAAGAGCTGACCGGCCAGCTTGTAGTCCAGCCTGGCTGATCAGCTCCTGAAAAGTCACCTTTCGTTATTGAGCAAGTTATATACATGCTGAACGTCTTTATCGCCGCGTCCGGAGACGTTCACGATCAAAACATCGTCTGCCGGGAGCTGCGGAGCAAGTTTCATAGCATGCGCTACAGCGTGTGAGCTTTCCAATGCAGGGATGATGCCTTCCGTCCTTGACAGTTTCTGAAAAGCTTCAAGCACCTCATCATTGGTGACGGTGACATATTCAGCCCGTCCGTTCGTTTTCATGAAGCTGTGCTCCGGCCCGACTCCCGGATAATCAAGGCCTGCCGCAATCGAATAAGTCGGTTTCGGCTGTCCGTTTTCATCAATGAGCGCCAGGCACTTAAACCCATGCAGGTCTGCAGGCACACCTTCTGTCAATGTCGGGGCTTTATCCGGCTCAACACCGATGAGCCTGACATCGGGTTCATCAATATAATGGGCAAATGCTCCTATCGCATTGCTGCCCCCGCCGACACAGGCGATGACCGCGGTAGGAAGCTTCCCTTCTTTTTCAAGAACCTGCCGTTTGGATTCTTCACTGATGACGGCCTGAAAGTGCTTAACCATTGTCGGATAAGGATGCGGACCAACAGCAGACCCCAGCAGATAAAACGTGTTCTGATAGTTTTCAACGAGGTCATTGAGCGCTTCATCAACTGCCTCTTTGAGCCGGCCCTGGCCTTTATCTACAGCAACGACTTCCGCGCCGAGCATTTCCATCCGGAAAACATTGAGCGCCTGCCGCTTCGTATCTTCAAGGCCCATGTAAATGGTGCAATCCATATTGAACATGGCACATCCCATCGCTGTCGCAACGCCGTGTTGTCCTGCACCAGTTTCGGCGATCACCCGCTTTGCACCCATTCGCTTGGCGAGCAGGATTTGCCCCAGCACGTTATTAATCTTATGCGCTCCCATATGATTCAAATCTTCACGTTTTAAATAAATTTTAGCACCGCCGAGTTGTCTTGTGAGATTGGCTGCAAACGTGAGCGGATTTTCCCTGCCCACATACTCCTTCAAATAGTACTTGAACTCTTCGTTGAATTCTGGATCGTCTTTATACTTCAAGAACTCCTCTTCAAGCTGGTTCAATACTTCCTGAAGCCCAGGCGGCACCTGGCTTCCGCCAAATTGTCCATAAAACCCTTTTTTCTCTGTTTCCACTCTGCTCATCTGTATTCCTCCTAGTCTCATCTAATAACTGAAAATTCAGTTATATTGATATAATAGCAGAATTACTGTTGGATGAAAAGGTATTTTCACCGGGCATTTTTGGAATTTAAAAAAAGCACCCAAAAATCCAGGTGCACTTCAATCTTCATTATTGTTCACTAAGCCGTCCTGGAAGGAAATTCATCAAACATGTCTTACAGACTTGTGGGCCAACAGCAGACAAACTAAGGATGGCCGATTCAGCATCTGTGCAATACTTAAAACAGCCCGGCGTCCATTGCGCTTAGTCCATCAGGTGCAGAACCATCTGTGGCATCTATCTTTCCATCTACACGGATTGCTTTTTCATGACTTGCCGGTGTTTGATTATGAAAATCAAATAACAATTCCTCAAGATCCGAATCGGTTACCAGCCCATTTTCCAGGGCGAATGCTTCCACTTCAGCCGCTTCCATTCCCGCAAGATCATCAGCAAGCCTTTGCTCGAGGAGATTCTTTTCAAGAAGCTGTTGAATCAGGTAGGCTGTCCATAGACCGAAGGTGATCGGTGTCATTTCCTGAATCGCAGCAGATTGCCGCTTTTTATCCTTCTCAGGCTCCGCGTCTCTTTGCTGTCTTCTGTACTGTTGAATCATTACTGCGACCAGAAGGAGAAACACCAGACTGTATAATAGTTCCATTCTTTCACCTCGCTAAGATGTTATTTATTAACTATTATTCCCGATCGGTCTTTTCTTTACGAAAATGTTCGCACATTAGCCAAATCGATTAAAAAAGTTGACCGTAAAATCTGTAAATGTACACGGCAGCATGCTGGATTCATTTCCGAATTGCTGCCGTATACACTTTAATTATTGTAAAACCCCGACTCAATCAGCGTGAATTTCGAGGCGACCACCCGGCTTCGGACAGTTATCTCCTGTCCTCCATTTTTAAAAATAAGACCAGATCCAATTTGTTCGACAAACGCCCACCCGCGTTCTGTCATCATTTCAATAAACGGATCATAGTCATTACCGGACACAAGATAGCAGTCCGGCCCATGATCAACCTGAAAGATTTCCAGCCCTCCACCCTTCAAATAAAGCATCCCCATCATGACAGCAGGCACATTCCTGGTCTCCACATCACGGTCAATGTAAATGAATATTGCGGCAAAGCAAATGAAAGCGACAAACCCAAATGCCTGAAGGACCATTTTAATTTTCATTTCTCCCCGCCCCCCTTTAAGCCCTTGCTGAAAACAGATAGTGGTCAAAAAGGCACATGACCTTTCTCATATAAATTCGCCGAAACTGGTTTCATATCCTTCCTTGATGCATGATCAGCCGGTTTCGTTGCCTGGGAATTGCCTGGCAATTCCCAGGCAATTTTCATACAACATGATTCTTCCGCGAGCACTGGTTTTGCCTTTTGCCCGCATTTCCATATATGATTAAGAAAGCGGCAAATCGTACGAGGGGAGGGGTCGGAGTGAAGAAGGTTGTGGGTTCTTCATATTTTTTATTGATAATAGCCACCCTGTTCTGGGGAGGGAATTTTGTCATTGGACGAGGCTTTGCAGATACGCTTCCCCCGTTCACACTGGCTTTTTTCCGCTGGCTCATTGCCCTCGTGGTCATAGCCCCTTTCGGCTATAAGCAAATCAGGGAAAATAAACAAATTTGGATAGAACGGTTTTGGCCGGTTTTCTGGATGTCCCTGACCGGCGTTGCGGCTTTTAACACGCTGCTCTATATTGCCGTACATTATACGACATCAATCAATGCGGCTCTTGTCAATGCCCCGACACCAGCATTAATTATGCTGCTTTCCATCATTTTCTTGAAAGAAAAGTTGACGTTCAGGCACCTTATTGGGATTGCCTTTTCCATTGCCGGTGTCCTGTTTATTGTCAGCCGCGGTTCGCTCGAAACGCTGCTTACATTTTCCATAAACACCGGAGAGCTCTGGATGCTGGCGGCTATTACGGTCTGGTCGGTTTATTCAGTTCTCGTCAAACGGTATGCCGGAAATTATCCCGGCTATGGTTTATTTATGATGACAATTTTTATCGGACTTCTGTTCCTAACCCCGTTTGCTGTTTACGAATGGGCAGCCGGCACCCCGATGACCTGGAGCCTCTTTACATGGTCCGGCCTCATTTATGTGGGCGTATTCGCTTCCGTCGTAGCATTTATCGCATGGAACACTGCAGTTGCCCGGATTGGCCCCGGCAATGCGTCACCGTTTTTAAATCTAATTCCGGTGTTCGCAACCATGTTTGCCCTGACCTTTCTTGGTGAATCCATCGGCTGGCCGCAGCTTACCGGAGGAACGCTTGCCATTATTGGAGTACTGATTACCACCGGCAATATCAAGCTTCCGAAGGTTTTCAGAAGACCGGTCACAAAGCACTATCATATGGACAGCAGATAAAAAGCCGCTTCGGGCACAAATTCCGGCCCTGGCGGTTTCATTTTATTCAGCTTTATTCAATACTTTTCACTTCCTCTTCTGCCGGGCAGAGTTTATCTTCTGCACCCGACACTTTCCGAACTACCAGCATTCCGATGATGTTGAATAACATTCATCTATACCAGCGGTCCATCATGAGAAGGAGGATATCGTTATGAACATATGTCTTTTTGGCGCCACGGGAAGGGTTGGACGCAAGATAATGAATCTGGTCATTGAGGACGGACATAAGGTGACAGCGCTTATCCGCGATCCGGCCAATTTTTCCTTTCGGCATGAACAATTGAAAATCATAAAAGGAGATGCAATGTCAGCGGCAGCGGTACGCAAAGCCGTCCACGGGAACGATGCCGTCATCAGTTCACTTTCAACCGGCAATACGACCACTCTATCCGACAGCATGCCGTCTATCATAAACGCTATGGAGGAGGAGGGAATCAAGCGGATCGTCACGATCGGCACCGCAGGGATACTCGACAGCCGTATCGAATCCGGTAAACTCCGGTACCAGACAAGCGAGTCACGGAGAAAATCGACCGCAGCGGCAGAAGAGCATGAAAAAGCATATTCCATATTGAAAAAGTCTCGACTGGATTGGACAGTTGCCTGTCCAACTTATTTGCCGGAAGGGCCTTCAACAGGAAAGTACCGTGTCGAAAAAAACCTGCTTCCCATAGGCGGAGTGAAAATATCAACTGGCGATACAGCAGCATTCACATACAATGAATTGGCCGAAAAAAAGTTTCTCTGCAGCAGGGCAGGCCTCGCTTATTGAATGGTAACCATACCCACCTCCCGTCATATCCGAATATAGAAACGTGATTTATAGATGAAAATTCAGGGTAATGACATGTAGACCGATAAAACTATGGAGGTGTTTTAATGGATAAGAAAATTATTGGTGGAGTATTTGATAACACAGAAAACGCTGAGGCCGCAATTAAATCATTGAAAGATATGGGTTATTCAGCTGATGACATTTCTGTTTTCGCTAAAGACAGTGACGATGTTAAAGATCTCGAAGATGTGACAGGTGCTGACGTCTCTGAAGAAGAAAGCGGACGCGGCAAAAATGCAGCTAAGGGTCTTGGAATCGGTGCCGGAACAGGCGGTGTGCTTGGCGGTATTGCCGGCCTGATAGCTGAAGTCGGCTTGCTGACAATCCCCGGAGTTGGTGTTCTGGCCGCAGCTGGACCGCTTGCCACTACATTAAGCGGTGCCGCAATCGGAGCAGGCGGCGGCGGACTTGTCGGCGCTCTTGTCGGAGCAGGCATTCCGGAAGAAGAAGCAAAAGAATATGAAAAATATGTAAGTGAAGGAAAAATCCTTGTCCTTGTGGAAGCTGACGAGCAGCAGGAACGCGACGTGTACGGCACATTCTACACAAATGACACAGTAAACACAGACATGTATCCAGAACATGTACGCCGCAGCTACAATGACGGTGTATAATCACTTATTTGCAAGAGCCGGCTTATCTCGCCGGCTCTTTTTATAACGTTTAAAGTATCCTTCCATGTCATATGTGCAGGAATTCAGCAGATGGTTTTCGAAGTACTATACATACGAGGCGTTCGAAAGCGGGTGGTTCCCATGTCCGATGCATCCCTTCTGATAGGTCATTTTTTCTTGATGATCCTCATTCTTGATTTGACAATCAGGCTATTCAGGATGCCGCGCAGACGGCCGGTTTTCCACACAGTCAGGACGCTTTTATATGTCGTGCTGTTCAGCCTCCATCTGGCCGTCTTCCTTATCATTTTTCATTGGTGGACATTTCAGCCCGGCATTCCTTCTGGAAGCTTCAATACCGCACTCTCCATCATGATCCCTGAAGCCGTTTTGTTTTTGGTGTTTCTTTTCATTCTTGCAAAACAGCTTTCAACAACCTTCCTTCAACAACATCCATTTATCAGTCTGGCCTGGATGTTGGCGGCAGGTGCCGTCCTCATTTTTCTTATCCAGCTTGAAATCAAGTATGCAGGAATCCTGCACGGTACACTAGACGAAAAAATGAACCCCTGGTGGCTCTGGTGGAAAGACCAGCATAAGAACAGCCTGTACTTTAACATCTTTTCTTACGGAATAGGAATCACATCGGCAATCCTCACTGGCATTGCATCCGCATTATTTCGTTCTTCTTTAAAAAAGAATCGGCATCCCGGGCGGAAAGCTTATTTCTGAATGGGAGGAATGACTTTCACATCTTCCGCCGTATATAGAACCAGATCACTCGCCTCAAGAAGGTCAGGGAGTTCCGCGAAAGCCCCTTTGTGGATATTCGTCATTAAAATTACCGGCACATTTTTCGATTGCCCTCCATCAAGGTCGATCACCTGGCGGGCTTGTCCGGCGGCTGTTCCACCAAGTACTGCTTCTTCCCCAAGCTGGCGGCGCAGCCCCTTGTCGCCGGGTCTTACATTGACAGAGAAACTGACTTTTTCTTTTCCCCTGTTCACAAACTTTAAGCTGCAGCTGTAAAAAAATTGACCCGATTCCGGCATCGCATTAGGAAGGCAAGTACTCTCCGACTTGTCCAAATCGACAGTCTGCAAACCGCTTGTCAGCTTCATATATCCTTTTTCCTGGATAACGCCCATCATAAGAAACAGCACAATCAGACCAGTAATCCACGCCCATAGTTTTCTGCTCATGTTTCCCGCTCCCCCAGTTAACGAAAGTTTGGTCTCGGCAGGTGGTTCCTTCCTGCCCGCCCGGCTGATTTCCTTATGCTACTAATTCTTGGAGGAATGAAGCGAATCCTTTGTTGAAACCTGTCTCGTTTTTGGAAGTCTTCGCAGATTTTGTATCCCCACAGTTTTTTTCAAACTGGTGAGAGCCCTTTTTGTTCATTTGCTTAATGCAAGCATATTTATTTTTCCACAGGTTCACAACAAACAGCCAGCTTGCTTGCCAGATTCGCTTTCCTGGTCTAATATAGAAAAAAACACTGCGCAAACTCACATTTGCACAGTGTTTTCGGTGTAACAGGCGCTGTTGGCGCAGCTGCCTGTACACAGGCGGGCGTCTGTTTACGCATACGACCGCTTACAGATTTACTTTTTGTCTTGCGGCTTTTGCGGAGGGAAGAATTCGTTGAGCGCGTGGTCTTTCTTCACAAAATTATCCTTCTCTTCGTAAACCGCTTTCTTTGCTTCCTCGATTTTCTCCTTTAATTCATCGAGGTCGACCCCGCGTTTTACAAGTTCTTCTGTCGCAATGCGAATCGCTTCATTCGATTCTTCACCGGACATCCTCAGTGCATCCATAGATCCTTGCGGATTATGGAATCCTGCAGAACTCTCGGCAGCAACGATATCCCAGAACCACTGGCCTTTGCGGACATGTTCCTGTGCTTCTTTGATTTTATCCTCACTGACGCCAGCGGTGATCATCCTGTTGATATAATAATGGGCTGAAATCGAGATATCCTCGGCTTTATGGAGCGCCTCCATATGTGCGTCCTGGATATCAATGACACGCTGTTCCAGGTCATCCAGATCACGGTTGCTGTGGCAGGTCGCGCAGGATGTATCCATCGTCTTAAGCGGCGATGTCCACCAGTGGGAACTCATTTTCTTCTTGCCGTCCACCCGTTCATATGGCATATGGCAGTCGGAGCATGACACCCCTGCTTCACCGTGCGGGCCTTCCATGAATGTCTCAAAGTCTGGATGCTGCGCTTTCAGCATCGGCGTTCCGGAAATGTTGTGAATCCAGTCTTGATTAAAACCTGAGTCTTTGGCGACTGTTTCATAATACTCATACATATTCTCCGGCTTGAAGCCTTCAGACCATGGGTACGTCACTTCCTGTTTTTCCGGTTCGAAATAGTATTCAACATGGCATTGTCCGCAAACATAAGAGCGCATCTCATTTTTTGTCGCTTTAGACACATCTACACCCTTTGTTTCCATTGCTTTGATAAAGCTCGGACGTGTAACACGCAAATCCATTGTCTGAGGATCATGACAGTCGGAGCATCCGATTGGAGAGTGCCCCATCTCCTCAGCTTTCGGCAGGATTTCACTGTTGAAGTTCGCACTCCAGTAATCATCACCCATTTCCTCAATCATATGAGGGACGGCCGTTGACTTGCATGTCATACAAGAGCCGATTGACTTATCGGTGATCCTGGCGATCGTAGTGACATCCTCCAGTGCATAAATATGGCCGCGGTCTTCGTTATACTCCGTCGCGAATAAGTATCCGTTAAAAAGAATAGGCAAATATGGTTCCTTGTCATGGTCGAATTTGCTTCGGCCTACTGAACCGCTGTATTTCGTATCTTCTTCTTCAAGGTTTTTTTGGTAGCTGTCATACTGAAGCGGGAATAAATCTTTGAACGCTTCGTTGTTGATTTCATCCTTTGCTAATCCGGTTTTCATATCTTCTGCCGACGTTTCTTCCGATGCACTCGAACAACCTGAAATGACAAGGAGGAATGCGAGCAGAAGCAAGAAACTCCAGCGATGGAATCTACTCATTTAGTAGAACCCCCCTTTTTTCTCTAATAACGCCCCTGATTGAGGCGGCTTATGGAACTCATCTGTCTTGAAATCATCACCGTGAGGCACAGCCTGGTGGCAATCCACACAGTTATCTTTGGCATCATGTGATACGTTATCAAGTGTGGCCTCATGGCAGTCAAGGCAATTCTCATTAATTACTTCTGAAGAACCTGCGGTGGCATGGAGTACATCCGGTATTTTCTCAGTTCCCAATGTATTGAAATACATGTGGCCAAGACCGGCCTTCGCTTTATACGTGAGTTTCTTTGCCACATTTTCATGAGGCAGATGGCAGTCATTGCACGCCAGGGTAGCATGGGTTGACGCTTCAAATGATTCATGAACTGAAGTCATGATATGGCAGCTCTGGCAAAACTCAGGTGAGTCTGTATACGCAAATGTTTTAACGGTAAGAACCGAAAGAACAATTCCCGTAAAGACCCCGACAAGCAGCAAAATTTTCTTGTCAATCCCCAGCAGTTTTTTCAACATCAGTTTCACCTCCTTTCAAGGGGTGATCCAACCAGGAGACGAACATCTCCATGTGTATGTGATACGGACAGGCAAAAGGATGCCAGCCCGTTTCACCGCTACTTCAAGCCCTGAATCATTTCAATTAGTTTTTCCTTTGTCGTCGGCCCCGTGAATCTTTCCTGAATGATGCCGTCTTCATCAATGATGATCGTTTCCGGCTGGCCTATGACGTTATAGTCTGAAGAAACCTTTTCCCTTGTATCAAGCAAATATGGAAGTTCAGAACCGGATTTCTCAATATATCCTGCGATCCGCCGCTTTGTTTCCCCTTTGGCGATGATCAATAGTTCTGCACCCTCAAACTCTCTGCCGAACGCCTCCAATTCCGGTGCTTCATCGATGCATGGCTCGCACCAGGTTGCAAAAAAATTCAACACTACCTTTTGGCCCTGGAATTCAGAGAGTGTGACTGTATTTCCATCCGTATCCTGAAGGGCAAAATCAGGCGCTTTCTCACCTGGTGCAGCAAGCGCCTCTGTTTTAAGCCCGGTGACGAGCACCCAGACAAGCGCAGAAGCCAATACGAGGACAACGACCGGCACTAACCGTTTTTTCATAACGCATCCCCTTCACTTACATTTCTGAATTCCATTCTTCGAGCAATTGCATATCCTTTTTCAGCTGGTTCTGCCTGCGGCTGAGCAGGAACAGGTAACTTGCGATAAGCCCCCAGATTACGGTATACGCAGCAAATAAATAAGTCATAATGAATTCCTCCTTTGTGTTATCCTGCAAGCTTTGTGAACACTTTTTGCTTTTTCTCTTTCAAAACAAGGCGCATCTTTTCGATTTCAATTCCTTTTTGCATTAAAACGGCATACAAGACGGTGATTGTGAATGTGCAAAACAGCAGTGTGAAAAGCATCTCAGGTTCAACGCCCCCGCCTGAACCGCTTTTGCCTTCCCCGAACACAACCGGGTGAAGCTTTGAGTTCCACCAGCGGATCGACATGTATACAATCGGGACATTCAAAAACCCGATGATTCCGAATACCGCTGAGAGACGGGCGATTTTATCCCATGAACCTTCCATGTTGCGCACAAACAAGTACGCGACAAAAATGAACCATAAGATGAGCGTCGTCGTAAGCCTCGGTTCCCATGTCCACCACGTATTCCAGGCCGTCTTGCCCCAGATCATCCCGGTGATGAGTGTCACCGTCGTGAACAGGGTTCCGATTTCAGCCGATACCCCCGCGGCGATATGCCGCATTCTCGTCGGTTTAATCAATGTCAGCACACCCAAGACAGCGACGACGAAAAAGGAAAGAAAAGCGACCTGGGCACCAGCGACATGGAAATAAAAGATCTTCTGGGCAGGACCCATCACTTTTTCAACCGGGGACCAGATAAAGACAAGATAAAGGGCGATAAAGACGAGCGGCACCAGCAGGTAAACGAGTGACCGGTTGACAGCCCCTATGAAAGCTTTCATTTTGTACCCTCCATTACGTAATCAAATAAGAAAAAACAAACAGCGAAAAACAATAAATCATATCCAGCCAGAAGCTGCAGCCAGGAGATGCATTCACTTACGCTTCCTTCTTCAAGAACAATTCTTGTCGCCTGTACAGCACCGATCATAAGCGGGCTTAACAGCGGAAGCATTAGAACCGGCAGCAGCATTTCACTGTTTTTGGCATTGGCAGCAAGGGCCGCCAGAAACGTACCGACGGTTATAAAACCGAAAGTGGCTGTTGCGATAACGAGCAGAAACAGTAGAAAATGGGCATTGAACTGATAGTTAAAAAGAATGAATAGCGCAGGAATGCTGACCGCCTGTACTGTTGCCACCAGAACAAGATTAGCAGCCGTTTTACCGAGAAAAATACTCGATGCATCTATTGGTGCCACTCTTAATCCCGTCAGGCATCCATTTTCCTGTTCCTGGACAAACGAGCGGTTTAGCCCGAGGATGCCCGAGAAAATCGTAATGACCCAAATCAAACCCGGCACAACCGTTTGAACCGCATTTTGTGTCGGGTCAAACGCAAAGCTGAAAATGACAATGATCAGAATGGAAAAGATGAGCATCATGCCGACTGTCTGCTTTGATTTTATTTCATTCCGGATATCCTTTCCTGCTATTGTATAAGCATCCCGTACTATCGTAAGCATGCTTCACCCACCGCCTCCCGGTAGTACCCGTAAATCGATTCTGCGCCCTTGATATCCCCGGCTATCTTCCCTTTGTTCAAGATGAGGAACCTGCCGCAAATCCGCTCAGCGTGCTCAAAATCATGGGTTACAAGCATGATTGTTTTGCCATTTTGCCGCTTTTCTGCGACAATTTCGTTTAGAAAAGCGGCAGCCTCCTGATCAAGGCCGGTATGCGGCTCGTCAAGCAGCAGGATATCCGGATCGGTGAGCAGAACTCTAGCAATGGCCAGGCGCTGCGTCATCCCTCTTGAGAAAGAATGGATCGGCACGTCTCTGAAATAATGCAATCCGACTTCTTTCAACACATTTGCAGCCCGCTCTTTGAGCCTGTCCATTTTATAGAGTTTTCCATAAAACATCAGATTCTCGAGCGGCGTCAGCTTCCCGTACAAAAAGGACTCATGGCCGAGATAGCCGATTTTGCGGGCGAGTGCGATACGATCCTTCCCAAAGGTTTTGCCGTCGACAAGCACTTCTCCATCTGTCGGTTTCATCAGACCTGCAATGCACTTGAAAGCGGTGCTTTTCCCTGTCCCGTTCGGCCCGAGTAACGCCACGCTTTCTCCCTGTTCGACGGAAAAAGTAAGACCTCGCAATATTAATTTGTCGCCAAGCATTTTGGACATGTTGTTCACTTCCAGCATTGCTCTCACTCTTTCATTACAGGTATTGTTGTAAATCATCCCTGACTTTTTTCATCAATTCCTCGTGCTTTTGGACCTCAGCTTCATAGTCTTCCAAAGACAGCTCTCCCCGCTTTCGTCTTAAATCAAGGGATTTCATTTGTTCATGGATCACTTGTTTGCGATGAAGCAGGTGCTGAAACATAGACTCATCCGCATCGGGTTCAACTGTGCCGTTTCTCTTTTTCATAAAGAAAAATAGAATTCCCGCTACCGTTGCTGCTGCAAGCGTATAATGAGGATTCAGCATGTTCAGAAGCGGTGTGTCATACCAGAACGAGATCATCCATTCAGGATGGAGAGGCGGAAGGGTATTCATTGTTATCCCCTGCCTCCCCTGATTTTCTGAAGTTCCTTCAGAATCTCTTCATCAACAGGCACTGTCCCGCCGGCCGCTTCCTTTTGTCGGCGGTTTGCCGGCCTGTTCCCTTTGAGCTGGCCTGATGCAAGATTGTAATACTGTTGTTTCATCTCTTCAAAATCCTCTTTTGAAATCTTTTTCATTAAATAGTCCATTTCAGCTTCATTGATTGATTCATAGATTAATTCAAGAGACACGCTTTCCCCTTCATTTGAGGCTGCCGCTGTTTTTCCCTGAGTGAAGAACGGGGCAATCACAAAGTAAAAGCATGTAATGATAACGAGTGAACCTGACACCATGTACACAGCATCCATTTATACTCCCCCTTTCAAAACCGTTTCCGCCGTTCTTCTTCAATTGTTTGATAGATGATTGTTGCTTCAGTATCATCTTTCTGATCGTCAATCTGATTGTTGATATTTCCCTTGCCGGTTTTGCGGATGAACTTCCGTAAGCCGATGACAAGAATAGCACCCCCTGCGATAGCTCCTGCGGCAGGCATAAGCCAGGCAAGAAGGCCGGACCCCGCCGTGTCAGGCGTTTTCAAAGCAGATTGCCCATATTCGCTCACATAGGAATCAATGATTTCTTTATCGGTCATGCCTTCTTCGAGCATCTCGATGACCTCGTCGAAATATACATTTTTTACAGAACATGTTGACAGTTCATGGTCTGAATGCCCCTGCATATCAAGCTGTTCGACAACCGTTTTAAACTCTATTGAATTGTAAGTGAATCCTTCACCATAAACGGTCCCTGCTGACGATACGATGAAAATCAGAATTAGGGTCAATACACTTTTTTTCATTGTCATCACCTGCTTTGAAACTGGGTTAAGCGATTTATTTTGAACCGGGCTGCAGTTTTCCCGCCAAACAGTGCGATGAGCGTACCCATTGTCATAACAGCCCCTCCGAGCCAGATCCAGCTGACGAACGGATTCACCTTCACTTGCAATGTGGCGTTCTCTTGATTTTCCCAGGAGCTCAGTACAACATATAAATCTTCACGCCAGTTAGATTTAAGGGCGACTTCAGTTGACGGTTCGGGCCATGTTTCATAAAAGATTTTCTCGGGCTTGACACTGCCCATCTCTTTCCCTTTGAACGTGACAGCCATGTTGGCATAAACGATTCCATTATTGTTTTCTCGGCGTTCCGCGAGTCCTTCAAACGTCAACTCATAGTCACCGATTGCAATTCTTTCACCTTTTCCCACCGTATGGATTTCTTCCTGTTCATACGTACTGGAAGCAATGACCCCGATTGCAATCAGGGCAATTCCGATGTGGACGACATAACCGCCGTAACGGCGCTGATTCTTTTTGAACAGCTTGTAAAATGCAGCCGCATAATTCTCTCCTGTCGCTTTCCGCCTTGCTTTTGTGCCCGTCCAGAACTCCAGAATGTGGGCGAAAACCATATAAGCAACTGCAGTGAAGCCAATAATGGCATAGATGCCGTTCAGCTTCATGAAAATGGCCAGCCCGATCCCAGCCGCCGCCGCAAGGATCAGCGGAACAGCCGTCGTTTTCGCGAATTTCTTTACGGCCGCTTTGTGCCACGGCAGGAGCGGGGATACCGCCATCAATAGAATCAGTCCGAGCATGATCGGAGCCATCACTTTATTGAAATATGGAGCTCCGACATTCACCTTTGTGCCGGTGACGGCTTCAGAGATGAGCGGATACATCGTCCCCCAGAGAACCGCAAAGGCTGCTGCAAGAAAAATCATGTTATTCAGCAGAAAGCTGCTTTCCTTAGAAAAATAGGATTCAATTGGTGTGCTTTCACTTTTGATCAGCTGATAGCGGCTGCCGACAATGTACAGCGAAAACAGCATCATAAATGCCATGAAAATCAGGAAGTAAGCGCCAAGGTTTTTATTTGTGAACGCATGGACACTTGTCAAAATCCCGCTTCTGACCAGGAATGTTCCAAACAGTGTAAGCAAGTAAGAGATGACAATCAGGCTGATGTTCCAAATCTTCAGCATGTTCTTCCGCTCCTGGATCATGACCGAGTGCAGGAAGGCTGATACAGTAAGCCAGGGGAGGAATGATGCATTTTCAACAGGGTCCCATGCCCAGTAGCCGCCCCAGCCAAGTTCAAGATACGCCCACCAGCCGCCGACGATATTTCCGATTGTCAGAAAAAGCCAGGCTGTCAGTGTCCACTTTCTTGTCAGTTTGATCCACTCTGCATCCATCCGTTTCATCATTAGCGCGGCAAGACCGAACGCAAACGGAACAGCCAGGCCTACATATCCGAGATAAAGCGCTACAGGGTGGATGATCATGCCCGGATTCTGCAGCATCGGGTTGAGCCCTTTGCCATCGGGAGGGATCGTATCTGTCATTGCAAATGGATTGGCATTCACCAGCATGACAAGGTAGAAAAACAGCATGTTCATGCACAAAATAATCGAGACGTACGGAATCATTTGATTGTTTTTATTCCTGGAGTAAACGACGATTGCACCGTACAAGCTGAGCAGCAACGTCCACAATAACAGGGACCCTTCATTGCCCGCCCAAAAAGCGGTCAGTTTGTATACAAGCGGTAAATCAACATTCGTATAAGAAGCAACATATTTATATTGGAACTGGCTTGTCCCAAGCAGATAAAGGAGCCCAAAGGAGGCGATGCTCCCGACAAATGCCAGAGAAAGAACTCCTCCTCTTGCACTTTCAATCCATTTCCTGCTTTTTGTCCTGAGACCGATTATATTTGCCGCTATACAATAAAGGGATAAAACAACCCCGAGAACGAGCGTGATGTTGCCTAACAAATACATTTCTGCACCTCCTGGCGCCTTTTAAGAATTTTCATCGCTGCTGTAAATTTCTTTATGCATATCTTCGTCGTAATCTTCCATATCTTCGCCCTCATACTTGGAAGGGCATTTCGTCTGTACCTTTTCAGCCACAAAGACACCATTTTTCTCAAGCTTTCCTTCCACAATGACAATTACTTCAGCAGAAAAGTTATCAGGCTTGACGCCGTTGTAAGTGATATCGAGCGTTTCATCCGTATTCTGGTCAATCAATTCAAAATCAAGTTGGATCTTCCCGGCGTCCCACTTTACCGAGTCTTCATTCAGGAGACCCTGTGTCAGGACAAAATGGCCTGTATATTCCGACCGGTTTTGACTCAATTCACTGACGGTCACTTCTTTACTGCCGGCACTCGGCATTGTTGAAAACAGCATGATCATGACAGCCGCTGCGACAAGCGAAAATCCGAATATCAGTTTAGTGTTTTTACTCATGATTTGACCCTCCCAGTCTTTTTAACAGTTCTTCATATTCTTGATGGCTAATCTTCTCTTCGGCAAGCATGGCACGAAGCTGGCGCCTTTTCTCCGCAAGTTCATTGCTTTTTCCCTTTGGGCTGCCTTTTCTATGTGAGGGGCGCTTTCGCTTTTTCAATAAAAGGACGAGAACTCCGCCTGAAACGACCGTTGTTGCACCGACGGCCCCAAATACCCAGCCAGTCGGCATTGTTTCATTTGGCTTTACCGTTGTGACCTTTGCACTGTCCCCTGCCATATCTTCCATCAATTCCATCGTTGTCTTCGTTGTGCTCCGCGTGTAAGAAAGGTTGAAAGATTTCTTTTCTTTAGGTTCAATCCCCTGGTACTGATAAATGAACATGTTCATTCCGTATGGATTTTCCTGGTGAATTTCCGGTGCTGGATCGAGTTTCATCTCTCCCGACTTCAATGGTTCCAAAAAAATGATGTTCAGTAGGCCGATGTCTGCAAAACTTTCAAAAGAATAAGCGAGTTCTTTTTTATCACCCTGAACGGTTAAAGGATTGATATAAAACTCAACTACAAACTTATACAAATCGCCTGGCTGTATTTTCTCCGTCGTCGTCCATGATAGAACTCCATTCTTTTTATCCAGTGAGTATTCAATTTCGGTCATCTCCTGCAGATCGCTTGAATAATCCGCCACAAAACCGATTTTGAAGTTTTTTTCGCCAATCGGTAGCGGAAGCTGAACCTTCCCTTTTTGCGCTTGGTCTGACGTATTCATCAACGTGCCGTGATACCCGATTAAGACGGCAGGTTCCGACCGTTTCTTATCTTTTGGGTGATATGCGTATTCAGGCATGACCTGTACAGACAATTCTTCCATCTGCAGAATGCCGCCGGCATCTTGTTTTTCAGCAGTTACAGTAAAAGGCTGACTGGTCGCCAGCAAAAAGGTAACAATAATTGCGGCCAACCGCTTATTCTTAAAGTTCATTTCCATGTCCCCTTTTTAAAATCATGATAGGAAGTCGAATTACCATACGTTGGCAACTTTGTTACCTTAGTTTTACTTTTTTGTGACGCTCATAACTGTGATATGTATCACACATATTTGGCAGATTTGTATCGTTTGTGAACAGGAGGGCTTTCCGGAGCCGTCGCAGTGTTGAAAAACACTGATGAGACAAGGTACAGCAGCGTTCTTGAATGAATTGTGAACTTTTGAACAAGACCAAAGGCGGATTGCTGCTTATGTTATGGATGTGATATTGAACCCTTAACACCTGGCGGTGAAATACCTGGTGAAGGGATAATGGACCCGGTTTTTCCGAGAGAATCTTTCAGAATGGGATTCCCCATCAGGACCATGCCATATCATTACCTTTTCTCGCCGAAAAACCACTTTTCCGCACCGTTCCCTGATCCCACGGCTACATGCCCGGAGTGCTGATAAAGCCCTTATCAACAATCCCCTCCAAAAATTGTTGCTTTATACCGTCCTCTAATTGGACTGGCACGGAATCTCAATATGTTTCTTTAAAACTGCATTTGCTAATGTCAAAAGCTATCATTATTTCCTCTCATCATTTCCGGGCAGGCATAGAATTGTCCTGATGGCGAAACGGCCTGTGTATAAACAGGTGCAGAAACTGTCAATACTGGTTGCTGGCTTTATTTTTATACCTGAAGGAAGGTGCACGGTGTGAATAAACAGACGGATCATGATAAACAAGCAAAATACGAAGAAAGATTGAAAGGAACATTTGCAGGGGTCTTCATGATTGGTGCTTCGATTTTACTGTTATGGCTGGCAGCATTTTACCTGTATACTGACAGGCTTTAAGAAAGGAGAAAACTCACAATGATTCATATGCCTAAATATGAAAAAATCTGGATGGCAGTCGGAACCGGTTCTCTTATTCTATTTCTAATCGTACTTGGCATTATGGCAGGCTGGATGGGATTGAATCCATCAGATGGAATGGAAACAACAGTAGAACCGGAAAATGTTGAATCGACTGCGCCTTTTAATGACCCGGGGCTGAAACAAATCGGACCGAATGAGTATGAGGCGACGATCGTTTCATATATTTTCGGCTACACCCCAAATCAAATAACGATTCCCGAGGGTGCGACCGTCCATTTTAAAATTACAAGCAAGGATATCGTCCATGGATTTTTTGTGCCGGGTACGACGACAAATTTGATGGCTTTGCCGGGACATATCTCAGAGTACACACAGACATTTGATAAAGCTGGTGAATATCGGTTCATTTGCCATGAATATTGCGGCATCGGCCATCAGGTGATGTATGGAAGCATCATTGTTGAAGGGAAAGCATAACGAAAGGGGAATGAAACAATGAGTAAAACGGAATTCGGAGTTGAAGGCGGAGGAGAAAAAGCAGCTTTGACCGATTTCGAGTTTGAGCGCAAAGATACCAGGCTGATTCTTGCCCACCTCGTGTTTTCTTTTGCAGCCGTGCTCCTCGGGGCGCTCGCCGGCCTTCTACAGGTCATGCAGCGGAGCGGATGGATTGAATTGCCTCCGTGGCTCACCTATTATCAGCTGCTGACGGCGCACGGCGTTCTGCTCGCACTCGTTTTCACGACATTTTTTATTGTGGGCTATTTATTTTCAGGGGTGGCCCGTACGCTGGATGGCAAGCTGTCACCTGGTGCACGTATGCTGGGCTGGATTGGCTTCTACATGATGGCGGTCGGAACCATCATGGCGACCATCATGATTCTTGCCAATGAGGCGACCGTTTTGTATACCTTTTATGCACCGATGAAAGCATCTCCGTGGTTTTATGTAGGCGCCGCACTCCTAATTGTGGGGAGCTGGTTCAGCGCGTTTGGCATCTTTGCGGCGTACATCCGCTGGCGGCGGACACGTAAGAAACATTCCTCGCCTCTGTTTGCCTATATGGCGGTCGCCACGATGATCTTATGGCTGCATGCCAGCCTTGCTGTGGCGGTGGAGGTCGTATTTCAGCTCATCCCATGGTCGTTCGGCCTGGTTGATCGTGTGGATGTGGGCTTAAGCAGAGCACTATTCTGGTATTTCGGGCACGCACTCGTATATTTCTGGCTGCTGCCTGCCTATATTTACTGGTATGTGAATATCCCGCAGATTGTAGGCGGGAAAATTTTCAGCAATTCCTTGCCGCGGTTGACGTTCATCCTGTTTATCCTATTCTCGGTACCTGTCGGCTTTCATCACCAGTTGAATGAACCGGGCATTGAATCGTTCTGGAAGTTTTTACAGGTGGTATTAACGATGGCTGTTGTCATCCCATCCTTGCTGACGGCTTTCTCCCTGCTTGCCACATTTGAACTTGCAGGGCGCTCAAAGGGCGGAAAAGGGCTGTTCGGCTGGGTCAAAAAGATGCCGTGGAAGGATGCGCGTTTCTTTGCGGCGGCGATGGGCATGCTCATTTTCATTCCGGCAGGTGCCGGCGGAATCATTAACGCCAGCTACCAGCTGAACCAGATTGTCCATAACACGTGGTGGGTGACAGGGCATTTCCATCTCACCCTGGCCTCCACGGTATTGCTCACTTTTTTTGCCATAACCTATTGGCTGATCCCCGTCTTGACGAGAAGGGAATTTACGAAGCAGTTAAATAAATTGGCAATCGTCCAATCCATTATTTGGGCAGTCGGGATGCTCCTAATGGGAGGCATAATGCACATTGTCGGCCTGCAGGGAGCACCGCGGCGGAGCAGCTATTCCACATACGGAGACCATGAACTGGCACTCAGCTGGATATCTTACAACCAGGTGATTGCAGTTGGTGGCATCCTGCTCTTCATCGCCATCTTGCTCGTATTGTACATCTGGGCGAACCTGCTGTTTTTCGCGCCAAAAACAGATGAAACGATTGAATACCCGATCGGCGTGATAAACGAACAAGCCGAGCACCCGCCAAGAATCCTTGAACGGTGGTCCGTCTGGATCGGTGTGTCGATTGCTCTTGTCCTGCTTGCATACACGATACCAATTTACCAGATGTTTATGCATGATCCGCCTGGATCACTGCCATACAAAAGCTGGTAACAACAGACCAAAACCCAAAAACAGCCCGCTGAACAAAAGGTTCGGCGGGCTGTTTCTTTACGGCATAATAATATAATAAATGTGCAAAAGAACAAAATTCCAGTTATTATTAAATAAATTGAAACCATTGGTGCCTGGCAATTGCCAGGCACCAAATGGTAAACTTAACAAACAGGAAACGCTTAAACTGATTAAAAAGCACCATGAGGATGTTGCGTGATGAAACAGGAGTTATTGATATTGGCTGCTGCAGCGGTGATAGGGGCTTCGTTATATTGGTATACGGGGCAGCAGTCCTGCACGATTGCTGCAGGGTATGCAACGCCGCAGCAGGCAGCAGAACAGATTTTTGACGGAGAATGGTCCATCCCGATGCAGGAGGTCATTCACACATATGTCAATGAAAAAGGGACAAGTGCTTTTGTTTTCTTTTACAGCCAAATGAATGAACCGCATGATTATCTAGGTATCGCCCAGGCATCTAAAACCGACGAGGGCTGGGTGATTTCGGACGTATCCGGGGCAGGGCATCTAAATCCTGCCAATACCGGAAACGAGACGATATCGTTCGAAAATCCAGCGGTCCTGACGGGTCTCGCCCCAGACGGAGCTGCTTCTGTGAGGAGCAAAGACACAGCAGCACAAATGATCGAGCTTCCGGGTAAGCCAGTTAACATCTGGTATGTCCCGGAATCCGACAGTAAAAATGCAGCGGAAGGCCGCTATCGATTTTATGATGCAAATGACGATCCCATTCATTAGGGCATGCCTGAAAACCAAATCAACTCAGTTCATGATTCATAGATGGAAAACGTAAAATAGCAGACAAATTAACAGGCGGATCCAGTTAGGAATCCGCCTGTTAATTTTGTTATGGTGAAAGCTGAATGAAGTACTGTTAGTTTTAAAACAGGGAATTGATTTCTGCGGCAGGTACTTACTTTCACGAGGGGCATGAGGGCGACATCCGTCTTGCTGTCCTTAGGTCGCATCTTCTTTGCCGCAAGGCGGGCTGTGAGTTGCTTCTGCGCGGGCTCACTGTCCCGCTGCTCCCGAAGGACATTGAATCTAAATCTCCGAATCTCCCTCCGCTAAGATCATCCGGAGCATTTACATGAATCCACACCCATCAACCGAAATGAACGAAAGTCTTCACACTTACTTTACTTAACTTCAGGGCATTCTAATGGCTAACAGATAATCGCTGTCCGGTCAAATGAAATCTCAGCCGATTAAAAACAAAATGCCAGGCAATTGCCTGGCATTCATATTTTCCGATGCTTTTTTAAGGCCAGGATGTTCAGCAGCATAAAAACAAGTGAGAAGCCAATCAAGACATATAGATCGAGGGCAATGGCTTCCCAGCCTTTTCCGCGTATCATGACTTCCCGCATGGCATCCGCTCCATATGTAAGCGGCATAATTTTACTGAAGCCGGTAAGCCAGTCTGCCATTGTCTCAAGGCTGAACAACCCTGAAAAAAACACTTGCGGCACAATGACAAGGGGAATGAACTGAAACATCTGAAACTCGTTATTAGCAAAAGCGGACAGTAAAGTACCAAGTGTCAGGGCCGTCATAGCGAGCAGAAAAGCGGTAAGCATGACATACCAGATTGATCCGGCCATTAAAATATCAAGCACCTGGACAGAAAACCACGTAATCCAGCCTGCCTGGATTGTGGCAAACAGGCCGAAGCCGGCAATATACCCGGCCACAATCTCCCAGCGGCGGATTGGGGCGGCAAGCATCCGTTCCAATGTTCCCGTTGTCCGTTCCCGTAAAAATGAGACTCCTGATAAAAGAAAGACAAAAAAGAATATGAAAAGTCCGATCAAAACAGGTCCGATATTATCAAAAAGCTCGAGTTCACCTGAACCGTACAAATACTTTACATCAAGTTTTTCCTTCTTCCCGGATGGGTCCATTTCCTGCAATGCTTCCTGCATTGCCATCATTACTGCTGTATTTGCCGAAGGGTCGCTCCCTTCCAGCATGATGCTGAAACGGCTGCCCTCCATTGTCACATATGCATCCAGTTCTGATTCAGAAAGCGCCTCCATTGCTTCTTGCTTATCCACTTCACGGATTTCTGCTCCCGCTTCCTTCAATTGTTCAATTATCCGATCAGGCATATCAGTCACAGCAATTTCCGCATGGTACTCCTCCCCGTTAAATACAAGAGACATCAGCCACAGCACAAAAGCCGGCGCAAGAAACAAAAGCGCAAGGGTTCGTTTATCACGTAAAATTTGCCGTGATATCCGAATAATGAGAGCTCGGATTCTCATTTGGATTCACCTCCATACACAAGAAACGCTTCTTCAATGCTCGAAGTTTTCGTATATGCCATCAATGTTTCCGGCGTACCTGCTGCAATACACTTTCCCTCCCTTACCATACCGAGACGATGGCATTTTGCAGCTTCATCCATTACATGGGTCGTCAGAATGATGGTGGTCCCGTTTCGGCACAGGTCCTCCAGCTTATTCCAGATAGACTGCCTGAGAACCGGATCAATGCCGACCGTCGGTTCATCCAGAATCAAAATGTACGGATGGTGAAGAAGTGCACCGGCGAGCGAAAGCCTCCTTTTCATTCCTCCGGAAAAGTGATGGACTGGTGTGTTCAAGTAATCCTGCAACCCGACAAGCTCTATCATTTCCCGGATTCTTTCTTTCCGGCGTCTTCCGGACAGGCCATATAACCCAGCAAGAAATTCGAGGTTTTCCTGTGCTGTCAACTCCTGATATAAAGCATCAGACTGGGCCATATACCCCAATTTCTTCATCATGTCGAGCTTCGGCATTCCGACTCCCATCACGGTGACCTCGCCTGCTGTCGCTTTCTCAATTCCAGCGACAAGTTTAACGATCGTCGTTTTCCCGGCACCGCTTGGACCGAGCAATCCAAAAATTTCTGATTTCCTGATCGATAAATTAACGTTTGATAAGACTTGCCGTTTTCCATAAACTTTATCGGCATTGGAAACGATAATAATATGATCGTCCGTCACGATATCCCCTTCTTCCTTCCAACGTTTCTGCTGTCATTCACCTGAAAAATTCTGCCGATAGCCTGCTTCACTCTCTATTCTACTCTTGATAATCCGGCGTGGACTTGTATTCCCACTTGAATTTTTTGTGATTTTTGTGTCCTGCAATCCGAATTTGTGACGATTATTACAAATATATCCTTTATTTTTCGTTTTCTGCCTATCTTTTTTCAAAACGCGAAAAATGGGTAAAGATATGATACATTAACGATTTCAATGCAGGAGGACTGAAAAATGCCTAAAAAAATCCTTGCAAAGTATGTTGATAATAAAGATGTCGTACAGTATGCCGCAGGAAAAGATGGAATGGTTTCTGCTTCCCATCCCGAAGCCTCCAAAGCAGGAGCTGACATTCTCCGCAAAGGAGGCAATGCGGTAGATGCAGCGGCAGCTGTTGTATTTGCCCTGAATGTAGCCGAACCGATGATGTCCGGTATCGGCGGAAGCGGGTTTATGATGGTGCATTCAGGTGAAAATGGAAAGACGGTCGTGATTAACGGCCACACGAAAGCACCTAAAGCAGCCCATCCCAAACTTTTCTTCGATGAGAATGACGAAATCATCCCATTCCCCAAAAGATCAACAAGCGGAGATGCAATCGGGGTCCCAGGCACGTTGATGAGCGTCGCAAAAGCAGTGGAAAAATACGGGACGATGTCACTTGCCAATGTGCTTGAACCGGCCATTACGCTTGCTGAAGAAGGGGTTGAGGTGAACTGGGTGCTCGCCCATCATATTGAGTTATTTGAAGAAAGAATGTCAGAAGAAACAAAAAGCCTTTTTTTCCCAAACGGCAAGCCGCTGCAAAAGGGAGATACTCTCGTTCAGAAAGAGCTGGCCAAAACGTTCAGGCTTATTCAGGAGAAAGGCCCTGAAGTCTTTTACAAAGGTGAAATCGCAGAAGCCATCGTCAGCCATGTCCAAAAATGGGGCGGCAAGCTGACGAAAGAAGATATGGCGGATTACGAGGCTACTATCGATGAACCTGTATGGGGCGAATTCATGGAACATCAGATGGCCTCGTGCCCGCCGCCGAGTTCAGGCGGTATAACAACCCTCCAGATTCTTGAAATGCTTGAAAAACTGGACATTGAACAATATAAAGTCGATTCACCAGAAAAATATTATTATTTGAGCGAAGCGATGAGGCTCGCCTTTGCCGACCGAGCGGCTTATATGGGGGATCCCGATTTCAATGACATGCCGATAGAAGGTATGCGCAGTCCTGAATATATTGAAGAGCGGATTAAACTGATCGATCCGGAAAAAAAGAATCCGAATATTGAATTCGGGAATCCGTGGGCTTATCAGGAAGGTGAAAGCGGCAAAATAAACAAGAAGAGGTTCGAACGGCCCTTCGGACAAACAACACATTACGCTGTCGCTGACAAATACGGCAATGTCGTATCCCACACATTGACGCTCGAGCACCCGTTCGGATCCGGTTTCCTCGTCCCTGAATACGGCTTGATGCTTAATAATGAAGTGACGGACTTCGATCCTGAGCCGGGCGGGCCGAACGAAATCGACGGAGGCAAACGGCCATTGAGCAGCAAAACGCCTTCCATCCTGTTCAAAGATGGAAAGCCCGTGCTCGCTGTAGGTTCCCCCGGCGGCCCAACCATTATTGCATCCGTTTCCCAAGTCGTTTTAAATGTGCTTGTTTATGGGATGACCCTGAAAGATGCCATTGATGAGGCACGCATTTATAACGGCGAATACCCGCTCCAAATCTGGGAAGGCGGCATCCCTCTTGAAACAAGGGAGAAATTGAAAGAAAAAGACCACGAATGGGATGAAGAACCGCGCGGCCTCGGCATCGGGAATGTCCAGGGAATTTGGATTGACCATGTACACGGGCTGTTCCATGGTGCCTGTGATATGACCAGACAGGGCATGCCAGTCGGGATAGATGACGAGGATGAATTGTGAATAAAACCCGTTTCTTAAAAAGTTTTGAAAAGCCTTCCTTCCTAAAGAAACGCAGAATCCAATGCTCAGATGTAAAAATCTGAGCATTTCTTTTACCATCCATCCTGCTGCGAATTAAATGCTAATTTGCACCCCCGCCCCCGCTTGCTGCTGCCCGTTTTCGTTTTTGGATTGCGTTCACCCCCATCACGACCGCGATAAGTTCTTCAGTTGTAAGGCGCTCTGATTGATTGGTCAGTTTAAACGCTGATGAAGAAAAAAAGCCGCTGATTTTTTCGAATTTCGCAATCTGTTCCTTTCGTTCATCCATTACCGTGTACTCCATCGAAAAAGCAGGAGATTCGATAAAGTAAAATTCTGCTGAACCGGTTATGTATTCATATGTTTTTTTGAAAAGTGACATTGTCTCTTTTAACTGCCCAAGGTGTTCCCCGTTCCCATTCGTTATTTCCCACTTGCGCGAGAAAAATGGGAACCGTCCTGAGATGACCAGCTTCCCGTTTTCATCAAACACCTCTACACTTGATGAAAACATGCTCTTCAAATCCAATTCGCCGGTTTTTTCTTTTTCAGCCGTGAAAATCTCTGTCCTGCCTGCAGAGAAAAAATTATCTTTAAAGTAGACCGCCATATCCACTGCCAATCACCCCTATCCAATTTTCTGTTCCGGTATGTTTCTACGGATTTACGAAGAAAAAAGTTTCGCATGTCAGGCTATACCCTGTTTCTTGATGGGGATATATGCAGAACCATCCCGGCCTTCGATTATCTCATTTTCATGATTGATTGAACGATAAATAGACAGCCCGAATAAGACTGTCTATTTCCTGAACTTTTCGTTATGCTTCCACCTCAGCAAGCGCCGCCTCAAATTGCGCAGTAATATCGCCCGCTTCCTCAATCCCTGCTGATATCCGCACGACTCTTTCGTTTACACCAATCCGTTCACGCTGTTCATGCGACAGGGCACGGTGTGAAGTCGTCAGCGGATACGATACTGTCGTTTCAACACCCGCAAGAGTTGGAACAATTTTAATCCAGCCTAATGATTTGAAAAATCGGTCCACATCAACATGTTCTTCAAGCTCGATCGTGACAATCGCACCGCGCCCGCGTTCAGATACTTGCTCTGGATAATAAACACGTTTTACATATTCATGTTCCTTTAGGGCTGAAGCAAGCGCTGCAGCATTTTCACATTGTTTTGCCATCCTCAGGGCTAACGTTTTGATGCCTCGCTGGGTCAGCCATGCCTCAAACGGACTTAAATTCGCGCCCAGACTGACAATTTTCTGCCTGGCCAGTTGAATTATCTCGGTTCCGCCGGCAAGCACCCCTGCCGTGACATCACTATGTCCGCCTATGTATTTCGTTGCGCTGTGAACGACCAGGTCAATTCCTTTTCCATAAGGCTGAAGCAAAAAAGGCGTTGCAAACGTATTGTCAACCATCGTCCGCAGCCTGTGCTTTTTACCGGTTTCAACTAAGAATTGTAGGTCTTCCACCCGTAAAAACGGATTTGAAATCGTCTCTGAATACAATAATCTCGTATTTGGCCGAATCGCTGCTTCAACTGCCTGTTTATCCGAAAAGTCAACGAAGGACGCCTCGATGCCGAATTGGCTCAGCTCCCCTGAAAGGAGATGAAACGTCCCGCCATACAGGTCTTCCGCCGCAACAATATGGTCCCCTTGTTGTGTGATCGACAAAATCCCTGCCAAAATCGCTGACATGCCCGATGATGCGGCGGCACCCGCCGGCGCATTTTCAAGTGCCGCGGCAGTTTGTCCCAATTCATCCGGATTCGGATTTCCATTACGTGAATACAGATAAGAGGACTCTCCACTGTAATAAGCTTCGAGTTCCTGCAAGCTATTAAAGGTGAATGCAGATGTCTGGTAAATGGGAGTCGTTTTACTGTTCACCACTTTTTCCTGATCAAACTTCTGATGCACCAATTTGGTCCCAAATGATAATTCCATCGTGATCCTCACTTCCCCGCTAAGCTGTTTTAATAATTGAACCACAGATTTTTGTAAAAAAACAGTCATCGTTTCAGTTTGAAAAACGTAAAAAACCGCCTCTGGCTCCAGACGCGGTTTATTATATGGGATTATCATTTAATGGCTGCCGGCAAATTCATCTTTCCTGCCGTTTTTCAGCTCATTCACTTTATCGATAAGCGGTGCGATATATTCAGGTTTTACAGGCGGATGGCATTTTTCCGCCGTGAAAGCAAAGCCCTTTTGTTTTTTGGCAAAATGGCTGATCAGCTGATTCAGCCAATGGGCAGCTTTATCGGAGAGATCCAGCTCCTTCACGTTCAATCTGCCTGGAAGCGGCAAATAGAACAACCTGTCTGTCACCTGCTGCGGGAGCGATAAGTCATAAAGTTCATGAATAACCGGCTCACCGGGCGATGATGCTGAAACAGCATACACCATTACATTTTTCGTCCTCAACACATCCCAGTGTTCAAGCAGGAATCCCATATCTTTCACCTTGCCGCTGCGTGTGACGGTGCCAAATATGATTGTTTCATAACGGTCAAGCACTGCACGGTCTGCGTCCTCCAGAGCCATCATTTCCGAATCGACCACTTCATGAATCCACTCAGCATACTGCCTGGTCATCCCGTACTTTCTTCTATACAAAATTAATATGTCCAAAGACCGTTTCTCCTCCTCAAACGCAATTTTATGCGACCTCCTGTAATTAGAATACGCATATCCGTTTAAGTCCTATACAACTATTTTAAATTCTCCCGGCAATTTATGCACGGGATATAAACTGTAAAAACCCGGATTTAATCCGGGTTTCAGCTATATACACCTGATTTAAGAGCCAGGTGGTGTATTTTCATCCAATAACACCTTTTGTCTCTTTATTGCAGTGAAGAACAAGAGGTTTCATATATTTCGATGAACGTTTAAAACTGTCCCGTTCTATCGGTTATTTCCGTTAAAAGCGGCTTGAGCATATCCCTTGAGATATCACCATTCTTTCCTGCCGTGTCCTGCGGTTTGATTCCGCCTACAGCGTTCTTCAGCTGTGTGAACCGATACCTGGCTTTATCCTTCCAATCAAGCATTTCATACCGTCTTTCACCAGGAAGCGGATAAAACGCTATCTTTTCAGCCATCCGTTCCGGAAACATTTCCTGATAAAGATGGCAGACCTGCTCCTGGTTCAGCGGCAGGTTTGACACTGCAAATATGATGACATTCTTCATACGGACCCGTGACCAATTGCGCATAATAAAATCACATCCAGGAAGCTTACTCCCCGTACAGCAGGTTCCGAATATGATCGTATCATACTTTTTCAATTCTTCACTCCCGGCCTGCTCAATCGCTTTGACATCGGCAGCAGCAGCTTCACCGAGCCATTCCGCATAACGCTCTATGTCCCCGTACTTATTTTTAAATAAAACCAACGTTTTCACCGGCAAAGCCCCCCGCAATCCAATTTTAATCTGATCCAATTGTATCCAAGATTTGTTAAACAGCTATTAAGCCAATATTAAGGAACCGTTTTATTTTAAAGCAGGCAGGAGAGGGATTCAGGGGCTGATGGTCGAAATAGCATCTGAACTGGAACAGGAAAGGAGGCAAATCCGTTGATAAAACTGGAGCCTTTGTCACGCAGGGACTTCCATATCATAGTGGAATGGAACCGGGAGACATCACCAGAGTTTTTGATCCAGTGGGCCGGCCCTGTTTTTTCATACCCACTTACAGAAAAACAACTGGAAGATTTTTTGTCATCCGGGAGTCAGGAAAAAGATACACCGATGTATTTCTATAAAATTGTGGATGAAGCATCCGGAAAAATGACCGGGATTGCAGAACTGGGCAAAATCGACCTGCAGAACCGCTCGGCACGCATCGGAAGATTTCTCATCAATCAAAAAGATCGCGGTAAAGGAATCGCCGGGCTTGTACTCGAAAAACTGTTTTCTTATGGTTTTACAGAGCTTGGCCTTCATAAAATCACACTGGGTGTGTTCGATTTCAACGAAGCCGCCATTGCCGCCTACGAAAAAGCCGGCATGAAAAAAGACGGCCTTATGCGGGATCATCGCCGTGTCGGTGATGAGTACTGGAGTTTATATGAGATGAGCATTTTAGAAGAGGAATGGCGTGGAAACAGGGATGTAGCTGAATAAAGATGCGGCTGAACTCTGCTGCCTGTAAGGCCCTCTGAAGATATTTAAAAATGCGGGATAGACAAGGGCTGGTTTGGGTTCCTCCGGGAGCAAAAACTGAAGTACGGGTTCCGGCATCATTTGTTTTTGTTCCCGGAATGATGTGCTGTTTTAGGTTATGCATTTTGCGTTGCATTCCCGAAATCAGACTCATCCTTCATTTCCTTTCCAAAACCCGCACACCCCTAAATGACTCCTTCTCCCAGAAATCCCCGATGCGCATTTACTTGAATGAACAC
>NZ_LWBL02000026.1 GCF_001644195.2 Bacillus marinisedimentorum
GTTAGCTAGTTCTATTCCTTAAACAGGATTAGATAAAAAAGACCATCAAGAAAGGAATGATTTTTTGAACAAAATCAAAAAAGGATTTAACCGGTTTTCATTAGTGGCTTTATTACTGATCTCAACTCTTTTCATGCCCACATTTCCTTCAATAGGAGAAAATGGGAAAGCATATGCTGCTGAAATCAATAGAATTTCAGGAAGCTCTCGCTTTCAAACTGCCGTCTCAATTAGTCAAACAGGCTGGCAAAACACTGAGAATGTTGTATTGGCTAATGGTTTTAACTTCCCGGATGCATTGTCAGGGACACCGTTATCCTATGCACTTGATGCACCAATCCTTCTGGTTAATGAGGATAGAATCCCACAATCAACCCTGGATGAGATTAAGAGGTTGGGTCCGAAAAATATTTATCTATTAGGGGGAACAAGTGTAATCAATGATAATGTGTTCAACGAATTAAAAGGAAAGGGATATCAGGTTATCCGAGTGGCAGGAAGCAGCCGGTATAACACTGCTATGGAGATTGGAAAAGAGCTTAGAAAGATAAACAGCCAGGATACTGCTGTATTAGTTTACGGAGATAATTATCCTGATGCTTTAGGTGTAGGAGGCATTTCATCAGAAAAAGGGTGGCCGATCCTTTTTACAGAATCAGATACTTTACATAATGCTACAAAAAAGGCCCTTGATAATTGGGGAATAAAGAAGGTATTCATTGTTGGAGGAACAGCTGTAATAAAAGGTGCTGTCGCTCAAGAGATTAAAGATATGGGTATTTCCGTTGAAAGGATAGCAGGGTCTGGCAGAATAGAGACAAGCATTAAAGTGGCGGAGAAGTTTTACCCCGCAACTGATGGGGCAGTCATATCCACTGGCTTTAACTTCCCTGATGCGTTGTCAGGCGGGCCTCTTGCAGGAAAACTGAGCCGTCCCATTATCCTTGTAAATCCGGACCGTGCTTCTCAAAAAGTGTTAGATTATATTGATTCTGCAAAAGCGAATACTCTAACTATTCTTGGAGGTACCAGTGCCGTTAAGGATAACGTAAAAAATGATATTTCATCATTATATGTTGGTAACTCAGTAGGCAATATTATTAATGGTGGAGTGGTAGCACAAGACGGTGACTGGATTTACTCTATTAATTACGACTCAATATATAAAGTTAAAACAGATGGTACTAACAAAACTAAAATAACCAGTGACCTTGCCGAGTATATAAATGTAACTGATGGATGGATTTATTATAGTAATATTAGCGATGGCAGGACGACTTATAAAATTAAAACTGATGGTACAAATAAAACAAAGCTAAGTGGAACTAGTGGATCCTATATGAATGTAATAGGTGACTGGATTTATTACATAAATTATCGGGAGGGTAATAAGGGGATTTTTAAAGTCAAAACTGATGGAACAAATCTATCGAAGATTAAAGAGGGGTATTTTACAGAACTAAATGTTGTAAATGATTGGATGTATTTTGTCGATACCACTGGTGTTGATAATAGACTTTATAAAATGAAAACTGACGGTTCGAGTCTAACTGAGATTTATAATGGACATTTTACTGATATAAATGTTGTAGGAGACATGATTTATTATATCGATCAATTTGAAAATAGTTCAATCTTTAAAATGAAAACCAATGGCTCGAACAGAACAAAAATCACCAATGTCACTTCGAATAGATTAAATGTTTCTGGTGAGTGGATATACTTTAGAAATGGAGACGACCATAATAAAATATATAAAATAAGAACAAATGGAACAGGTAAGGCAAAAGTGAATAATGATATTTGGTCTCGTGAGATAAATATAGTAGGAGACTGGATTTATTATAAAGTTTCAGTAAGTGAAGGAGACCATTTATATCGAATCAAAACAGATGGAACCCAAAGAGAGCTTATTGCCAAAAACTTAATAATAGAAAGTAATTAATAAAAATTTTCTATCTAAATTAATAATAGAATCCAAATCCTTATCGGCAAAGAATTCAGTGTGAATTCAAGCCGATTAGGATTTTTTATATCCTGAAGAACCGGGGGAAACTCCTTTTACAGGGGCGGCAACTGAAGGGCGACAACATTTACTCTCCCTTTTTCTTAGTAGTTGATTTGAGGAGGTACCCCATGCCGGTTTTTAGGATTTTATTGAGTAGGACGGTTTATTTTACAAACTAGGGGATTATTGAAAGGGCTGTTGTTTTGCAAGTTGATCTTGTGGAATGGCAGTCTTTTTATATGTAAGGGACAACTCATCCCAATGAAGGATTGATTAACCATTTATTTGCAGATGTACAGTTTTAGGAGATAGATAAGTTTGGTTGGTTAATGAAAAGGACCGGTGATTACAGTAAATAATGATCACCGGCCCATTTGGATGTCAGTTAGTGAGTTGAACAACTTCATATACTATGGATGGGTTTATTCCACCTCCTAATTGATGAATGTACTTTGCTTGTTTACTTATTAATACTTTTTTCTGTGACGAATGCAGGCTTTTTTGAGAAACGAGGAGAACAGGGAGCTCCATTTTTGCAGCCAATGGTCCCGCTGTTAAAGCATCCACCAATTTTTCAGTTTCTGAATTCGCAACAAAAATGGTTTGTAAATGTGTTTCGGGATAAAACGTTTCAAATACTTTTGCATTGGGTTCATGGCGGTCTCCACCGCTTCCGAGCAGCAGTCTTAAATTTTAGTTGCTGACATGTCCCGATGTTTTTCAGCCACAATAACATCCTCAATAGAAGTCATACAAATCAATTCCTAACAGCAAAACACCTGATTTATTATTCAAGTTGAAATTATCAATAAAGTATTTTTCCCTTCTTGGCTACAGTAATAAGGATTAAGAGGGGTGTGAAACAACATTTAGCTAATAAAGCTTTTATAATATAAGGATTCTAAATATTTTAAATTATTATTAATTTCATATTGAAATTAATAATCGACAACTGTATAATTCACTATAAGCAACTTGCAAACCCTGGAAAAAGGAGACTGGTAATTGTGAGAATTATTTATTTGGATATTGATTCGTTAAGACCTGACCATATGAGCTGCTATGGCTATGAACGTAAAACAACACCTAATATCGATTCGATTGCCGAAAAAGGTATGCGCTTTCAAAATTGCTTTGCGGCTTCATCCCCTTGTGTACCTTCCAGAGGGAGTTTTATGTCTGGGAGATTTGCGGTTAATCATGGTGCGTTGACACATTGGGGACCAGGTTATGATTTTTATTACCCTGAAGGCGACGGACACAGTAAGAAGTTTCCGTTTTTCACACGTTACCTGAGAGAAGCAGGGTACAAGACAGTAACTTTTTCGTCATTCGGAGATCGCCATCATGCCTGGTGGTACTTTGCAGGATGGAATGAAGTTCATACACATACCCTTAAAGAGGGTAATGAAAATGCTGATGAAGTGAATGAAGCAGTGATTCCGTGGCTCAAAAAGCACGGAAAAAATGAAGACTATTTTCTTCATATACAATATTGGGATCCACACACTTTATATACTTGCCCAGAAAGTTACGCGAAAAAGTGGGAAGATACCCCTGCAAAAGAATTTCCGAGTGAAGAAATTATACAAGAACACCAGAAAGATCATTTTCCTCGTTCGGCCAAGTTTTTACATACGGTGGACGAGTACCCTGATACTATGCCTGGATCTATTAAGAATAGAAGGGATTTCAAACACCTGGTTGATGGCTACGATGGAGCAATACATTATATGGATGAACAAATTGGAAATCTCTTAAAGACTCTTAAGGAACTAGGCATCGAAGACGATGTCTGTTTCATCATTAGTGCAGACCATGGCGAGTCAATGGGAGAGCAAGGTATTTATGGAGAACATGCAAGTGCAACTGAGTCAGTGCATCATTTACCTTTGATTATAAAAGCCCCTGGAACAACAGGTGCAGATTCGGTCTATGATGGCCTGCTATATAATGTGGATGTAATTGCTACCATAACTGATCTGGTTGGCCTTGATATTCCGACAGGGTGGGATGGTGTCTCATTTTTAGATGCCTTAAAAGGGAAAGAAACGGCTGGGAGAGATTACTTAGTCATGGATCATGCACTCTATACATGCCAACGTGCTGTACGTGATTCAAAATGGTATTTCATAAGGACATATCATCCTGGTTTGTATAGGTTTGACGAAGTAACACTTTATGATTTGGAAAATGATCCGCATCAAATAAAGAATGTCGCTAGTGAGTTTCCTGATGTAGTAGAACACATGGATAGCCGCTTGCTTAAATGGGAGCAAAGTCATTTGAGTTTTCCAAGGGCGTTCGTCGATCCGATGCAAAAAGTAATAAAGACAGGTCCATGGAAGTATACCACCCTTGAAGGATGGGCCAGGCATCTAAGGGATAGAGGTTATGAGGAAGCTGCTAAAGCTTACCTAAACAAGTACCTAGCCGGAGAAAGCGATATAGCCTCTGCATATGGGAACAGGAAAGGGGAAGATACCGTTGAGACGTTCTAAAGGCTGTTACGAGGAGGGATCAAATGAAGACGTCGATAGATTCAGGAACTGTGTTAGATCAACCTAAACCGAATAAGGTTCCTTTTTGGAAAAAAATAGATAACAAGTTTATGATAATAATTTCCCTGGCTCTAGGGATAGTGGTGTGGTTTCTGCTTTCAACCATTCCAGCTGTCGGTTCTATATTGTCAAACCCTGTAGTTATTTTTCAGACATTTTTAACGGAAATTAGGGGAGGGGATTTGTTAACTCATATATATACAAGTATTTATCGAGTTCTTGGGGGATTCACCCTGGGTCTCATTGTTGCTATTCCTTTCGCATTCTTAATGGGATGGTATGATCTATTTCGGTCATTGTTTGAACCATGGGTACAGTTCTTCCGTACAATTCCGCCGATTGCGCTTATTCCGCTAGTGATTGTTGCACTTGGAGTGGGAGAAAGTGCAAAGATAGCAGTCATTTTTGTAGCCACATTCCTGGTCATGGTGGTGTCTATTTTTCAGGGTGTACGAAACGTTGACCCTACGCTCATAAAAGCTGCAAGAGTACTTGGGGCCAATGATAAAGATATATTTTTTGAGGTTGTTGTGCCTGCCTCATTTCCTTATATTTTGGTAGGTGTTCGGCTCGGTTTGGCTGCAGCCTGGACTACCCTGGTAGCTGCAGAACTGACAGGGGCTTCAAGAGGACTTGGAAACATGATTATGGAAGCTGGTTTATTTTTTAGAATGGATTTGGTCATCCTTGGGATTATCATGATTGGATTAATTGGTTTTGCGATGGATAAAGGGGTCTTATATTTGGAAAAGAAACTTGCAAGCTGGCAAGAGGTGAGTAAATAGTGAACAACTCAAAAGAAAAACCGAAAATTAAAATCAAAAATCTATCGAAAGTTTTCCATGGAAGAACAGGCGAAGTGATTGCCCTGCAGGATGTCAATTTGGATATTCAGGAAAATGAATTTGTATGTGTGGTGGGCCCTAGTGGCTGTGGAAAAAGTACACTCCTGAACATTATTGCAGGTCTTGAGAAAAAGTCATCTGGAATGGTACAGGCAGATGGTAAAGAAATTGAACGGCCAGGAAATGAAAGAGGGGTGGTTTTCCAGCAATATGCTCTTTTTCCATGGAAGACAGTTATAAAAAATGTGGAATTTGGCCTCAAGCTTAACGGAGTGCCGAAAGATCAAAGACGGAGTAAGGCATTGGAGCATCTTCATATGGTTGGTCTGAATGATTTTGCAAATTCCTATCCAAAGGAATTATCGGGTGGAATGAAACAAAGGGTCGCCATTGCCAGAGCATTTACAGCAGATCCAGATGTTATGTTAATGGATGAACCATTCGGTGCTTTAGATGCCCAGACGCGGGCTCAGTTACAGGAAGAGCTTCTGCATGTTTGGCAAACTGAGAAAAAAACATGCTTTTTTATAACACACGATGTAGAAGAAGCCGTATTGCTGTCTCAAAGAGTAATTATTATGAGTGCACGGCCAGGACGGGTCAAAGAAATAATAGATGTAGATATTCCATATCCAAGGAATCAGGAGACGAAATTATCTGATCGCTACGTTCAAATTAAAAATGAGATTTGGTCAAAAGTATACAAGGAGTATTTAGCGGTAAAAAAATAGGGGGCGATAATAATGAAAAAAAGTTTACTGATTTTGTTGACGCTGGTTTTGTCAGTATTTATTAGTGCGTGTTCAGGAAATACTTCAACTTCCGGAACGGGGAATGAAAATACCAGCGGTGGAAGTTCTTCTGAAGAAAAGGATTCTTCTAACGGTGAAATGCCAACTGTAAATGTAGCATATATGCCAGATATTCATGGAGCAGCCCCTTTAGTCATAGCTCAAGAAAAAGGATATTTTAAAGAAGCTGGAATCAATGTGAATCTGGTTAAGTTTAACAGCGGGCCTCCTGAATTTCAGGCTATGGCAGCAGGCGATATTGATATTGCTTATATCGGACCAGGTGCAACATTTTTGTCCGCTCAAGGCCAGGGAGATATTATTGCGGTGGACAGTTTGAATACTGGCGATATGGTTTTGGCAACAAAAAAGTCAGGAGTAAAAGAAGTTAAAGATCTGGAAGGAAAGACAGTTGGTGTTCCAAAGGGCACTTCAGGGGATATGGTATTGAGTCTTGCTCTTGAAAATGCTGGAGTGGATCCTGGTAAAGTAAATATGGTCAACATGGAAGTGGCTGGAGTAGTATCAGCATTTATTGCTGAGAAAGTTGATGCTGTTGCTATTTGGTCTCCATATACAAATGAAATCGTAAAGCAAGTAGGTGAAGAAAACATCGTTAAGCTTGCTGATAACACTGATTTCTTCCCGGATTATGTTTTTCCGCAAAGTTGGGTTGTCAGCCCTAAATATTTAAAAGAAAATGAAGATAGTGTTACTAAGTTTTTAGAAGCCTGGACAAAAGCAAATGATTTCAGACATGAAAATATTGAAGAAACAGTCAAAATGACCGCAGAGTTTACCGGTATTGATGAAGAATCATTAACTGTACAGGTAGGAACTACCGAATTTCTTTCTTCCAAGGAAATTCAAGAGAAATTTAACGACGGCAGTGCAAAAAAGTGGTATGAAAATTTACAAAAACTTTTTGTGAAGAACGGTAAAATGGAAGAAGTCATTGACGCCAACGAATTTATTAGTCCAGAACCGTTCAATAATGCGGTAAAAGATTAACGTTAAAATATTGATTGCTTCACTAATGAGTTAAGGAGTTTCCGATGCAAACAATTGAATCGATTAAAGATTTTCAAATGAACAAGACATTAAAGGTTATTATGGAACTAGGGCCGATTTCCCGGATTGATATTTCTAAAAAATTGGGAATTCCACAGCCTACAGTTACTCGGATTACCGAAAAATTAATAGAAGAAGGATTAATAAGAGAAAACGGCTTTGGGTTTTCTTCAGCAGGCAGACGACCTGTTTTATTGGAATTTAACCCCACATGCTATTACTCGATAGGCGTGGAACTGGGCCGCTCTGCTATTAAAATCGCTGTTACAGATTTAAGGGGACAAATTCTTTCATTTCATCAGCAAATGACAAATAATAAAGGGAAAATTTCAGATCTTGTAGCTTATATAAACAGAACAATAAATGACCTTCTAATGAAAGCAAGCATAAGTGATGAGGATGTACTTGGTGTTGGATTTGGGATACCTGGCCCTTTGACAGAAACACCTGACGGACTGTTATCCCTTCCGAACTTTTACGATGAAAAAGAAATACCATTGAAAAAAATATTACAGCAAAGAATTAAATATCCGGTTATATTTGATATCAACGCCAATGCCGCAGCTTTAGCTGAAAAATGGTTTGGTAAGGGGAGGGGGTTCCAAAATATTCTATATATCATGGCAGATGCAGGTATAGGTTCTGGTATTATTATGAATGGAGACATCTACCGGGGTAGCCATAAAGAAGCGGGTATTGTAGGACATTCAACTATTGATATCAACGGAGAAAAATGCAGCTGCGGGAACTACGGTTGTCTTGAGACACTTGTCTCTGTTACAAAAGTAATCACGCATGTACAACGAAAACTCAAATTAAATTCAAATGATGAATATTTCAAGGATAAAACTTCGAATTTAGATGTAAGTAATATCACCCTTGAAGATGTATTTTCTGCATATGCAGGCGGTTCTACCATAGCCTCCGAAGCACTGGAAGAAGCAGGATTGTATCTCGGCATAGGGGTAGCGAACTTAATTAGTTTCTTTGATCCTGAACTGGTTATTATCGGTGGGAGGCTTGGAAACAAAGAAGTAGATATTGCAAAAACAGTTGAGTCTGTAATTAATAAACGAGTCCTGGGTAATGGTGGCCGTAAGACACCGGTCATCTCATCGGACTTTACCGAAGGAGTAGTATTAGGGGCTGCTGCTCTTGTGATTAATGAATCGTTCAGTTTTTTTAATTAAGTTGAATTTAAAAGGTGAATATTATTGATTGTATCGCTTAGTGTGATTTTGCGATAAAGAGTTGTTTATTCGCCATTCATTATAGGCGGAAAAACGGCTCTTTTTTGTAAATAGTATTGGTTAGTACACTGCACTACAAGAAGATCTCTTATAGTTCTGTGTCTGCATTGGTGCCTGACCCCCGGCGCTTTAAACCGCCGGGGGTCAGGCACCTTTTAGGAAGCGCGAGAATGTCCTGGTGTTATCTCTTTCGCACCGCAGGAAAACCTGCCAAAATCAATTCCAGCCCCTCAATAAACTCATCCACAAACGTCAAATCCGTCTCAAAATCAAACTCGAGCTTGGGTCCCGTGCCGACAGGGGACTGGACATACCCTTCTATGCCAACATCCTTCTTCTTTGATAGAAAACGGATTGTCAATTCAAAATACGGCTCTGTAGGTTCAAAAATGACTTCGTCTTTTTCTAACGAAGAGAAAGAACGCAGCTCTCCAAGGTAGTATTGAATGATTGTTCCTTCCAGAATGACTTCATCCACTTCAGCCTTGAATCCGGGCGCAGTGAAGGTCAAATAGTTTCTATGCCAGTCCGCATCATCGGAATTATCGGCATCAGGATACGCAAAATCATATGTGCAAATTTTAAAAGATGTCATTCCATCCTGTGAACGTATCTCAGCATAAGGAAATCGAGAAAAATAGTCAGTTTTCAAGAGGGTCTCCTTTCATTGATTCACACTATAATTCCTTTACTGGAAGGGGAGGCTGCACTTCATGTAAAGCCTTATGAATCTCTCTCCGTAAAGTTGTTTTTGGAATAATGAACTTCAAGTCTTTATCACTTTTCAACTTAATGATTATTGTCCCGTTATCATGAAAACCAGTATGCAAGGTTCCCTTTTTATTAACTAGGATTTCCTGAATATCCCGGTGGTTGATTGAAAAGTTTTCCTTTATCCTGAGCAATTCAAAAACCTGGTTTTGTTGGATGCTCTCATCGTAACTCTTTTCCATTTGAGACTGCCTTTTCTCCACTTTATTGAATCCGAAAAGAAAGAGTAGTTGGGCAATGCCGGGTACTTGGTTTTCAAACGCATCCCGATTATGAAATTGGCCGCCCAGTTTTATGAAGAGTAGGGATGTATCCGTTACGTATACTTTATAAAAAAGATCTCCTCTGGTCATTCTTGGTTTAATTACATAAAAGCTGCTGATCATGGCGTACTCCTTAATAAGTCATATGAATAGTGTAGTCTGAAGGCGGGCCTTAGCTAAACGCAGCTATGGTTTGTTTCTACTCAACCATCATTCCCCAGCCGTCAATATAGCCATTGTAAGGCTGGCATATTTCATTAAGCTGCTGTTGAATCGCGATGATATCTTCATAGTTTAATAGCATGTTGATATAGCAATAACAGGTCCAATCTCCCGTTTCCTCATCCAACTGCAATTCACCGTTAAATCCGTGTGTGCGTATTGCTGATAATACTTTTTCACCACTTACTTGATCTGGGACCGCAATGACAAAATCGACGTTCTGCGGAATATTGAAATCCACACCCTTTTTATACAGCATCTTCAAAACTTGTCCATCTTCATCATTCGGAAACTTTTTTGGAAATAGTCTCATCGTTTTGGTCTCCTTACTCGTCCGTTGAATTCAGGATTTCTTTGATGTATTCGTGAATTTCTTTCTTTACTTCTTCGGGTGTTTCTTCTATTAACTCACCGGCAACTTTGCTGCCGGGAAGATTCCTTGATGTGGGCATGCCAAGGAAGTATCGGTCGCACTCCCAGATTTTTATCACATGCAAGTCGATCAATTCCTCTGTTTCATCTGATATGCCGATTGAAATGGCGGAGCGATACCCAGGTGTAAACGGGTCGATTCCTTCCTTATCAAAATCTGCGTCCAAAACGAGATTTATCTTAACAAAATCAGATGTGTACGCATTCTTTACGTTTTCAAGCCGACTTTCCAGCTTCTTTTCTGTGCTTTGAATGTTGTCACGCAGTCTTGTATTGAACTGTTTTTGCTGATATTTCATCTATCACCACTCGATTCTGATCGAAATATTGAACCGGATCCGCCAGGTAATGAAACGATATGAAACCCGTTATCCGCCTGCAATTGCCAGCCTTCAAAATAACTGCTGTCGTGGAACAGATCTAGATAAAGTTTCTCTTTAAATTCGATGATCAAGTCGGAGGTATTTTCAAAATGATAGATCGCCGCAATTTCCGTTCCTGTTAAAACCTTTTCAACATTTTTAGAGGAGTATCTGTCTGGCGCATGAATACAGTCCGAATATCCAATGATGATTTCCTTCGATGTTCGCAGTCTCCAGGGGCACTCAATTGTCAGCACTGCAGATTCAAATAAAAGACCGTTTAGCATGCCATCAACCGAGTTGATTTTAATGACCTTCTGCCCGATAAAATAGGTAAAATCAATTTCACTCACTGTCATCTTTTCCAGCCTCTGCTGTGCGTCTATTCAAATTCATAGTAAGTTCCCTCTTCTATATCTTTTTTCCCCTCTCGGATGAATTCTTTGAGGAATGTTCTGAAATCCTGGAATGTCTGAATGACTTTTTTTGTTCTGAAATCAATTTCCAGCACTTGTTCATCTGCTTTAATGACATAGTATGTGTTTTTTACGAAAGAGTCTGCAAAGATGAAATGGTCGGACGGTGTTCGCTTTTTTCGATAAAGACCCTGCATAGATTCCAGGTTAAATGCTAAATGAACCTGTTCCTCGCTGTTTAGGCCTTTATACGTTTCCGCATCTTTTCCAGCGATTCTCAACAAATCAAACAGCCAGCAGCCATTATAGGCTTTCAAAAATTCCCGGTAGGATGAATGAAAGGATTGATCCAGTACTTTTTCAAAACGCTGGACTTCTTCCTCTGTTAACGGGGGCTGTAACGTACTATGCCATCTTCCTTCCCCTAAATGGCCGTAGAGGACGGTGTTGGTCCGTAACTTCTTCTGATCATCCCTGTATATCTCATTCATTTCTTCGCGCAAAAAATCGAACACGGAGTCACCTGCCTTCATCTGCTTCTGATAGAATAAATTGTTTTAAATCAGGTGCATATTCTTCGATCTCTTCCGTTTCATGGTCCCAAATATAAAGGATGTTACCCATTTGACCGTTCGTGGCCTTGAAACATAACCGATCGCCGGAACCATCATCAGCAATGACGATGAGGTGCTCGGATATTCCTTCTTCCCTGGCTAACGTGTTTTGCCTCACGACATCATCCCATGTCTTTTTCAGATTTCGTTTGTCTTTGATAGGGTAAAGAATCCATTCGCCGATTTCAGCATTATTCACCAGCTTACATAGTTCCCTGTACTGTTCTGGGAACGCTGCACCAAGTTTTTCCTCGGCAGCCTTTATGTCCTCTTCTTTGGCACCGGGTTTTCTTGTGGGGATGATTGATAGCATATCTTTCATGCTTAACACCACCTATAATTGATACTTGGCCTGAAACGCTGTGAACTGAGCTTCGTATTTTTGTAGTCTTTTGCCATCCGTTTGAGAATTTAAAAACGGCTTTCGTTTCCCAACCACCATGACGTCCTTCTCGTTAATTGGATCGTCCATTTTTACGTATGGTTGAAATTTGTCGCAATGCGTAATTGGTAGAGCGATGGATAATCTCGCATATTCCTCGGTAGGAAATTGATTGGAGATGCTCAATTCTTGCAGCTCTTTCAGGTGTGATATCGGTTCCAGTGACTCGGTTTGGACTTTTATGTTTGATAAGCCAAGAAATTTTAGCTGACTTAACTTCTGCAATGGCTCAAGTGTGTCCAGTTTTAATGTATTCCAAATGCCGCCGGCCAGGTCTAAGAGTTCGAGAGATTTGCTGTTTTGTATAGGGCTGATATCGTTCAGCTTTGAAAAGTCTGTTATCGACAGCGCCTTTAGGGATACGTTTTGAGATAGATCCCATAAATGAGCGGCTTTTGTATTCCACTCCAGTGCCATTACTTCTACGTTTGTTTGATTCTCCAAAAGCGACAGGTCGTCCACTCTCATTTCATAGATATAGAGCATTTTTGGATTGACTAAGCTCATGATGGTGTCGAACTCACGCTGATTGACTGTGTAGATCCAGAGTTTTTCCAGGATTGAGAACGAACGCAGCCTTTCCAGATTCTTTGTTTTACCGCGGATGAGCAGCTCGGTTGCGGCTTCATCTGCATTTGCCAGGTCATTGATAAACTCTGGCCGTACGTCGATACGGAAGAGGTATTGTGGGTGTTTTTCTAAAAACAGCATGGCTTTTCCTCCATTTTAAAAAAAGACCGATTTCATTACGGTCCTCTCACAGTTCAGTCGTTCTTTGTGTTGCCTTTAGATTTTGGAAGTCTTTTAAGTTAAATATAGCCTATGGGAATAAAAGGATACAATCTATATTTTTGCAATTTAGAAAAAATAGTGGAATCAGTGCCTGGGGCCTATTGAAACGCCCTCAACACAAAGCGATCTCGCACATAATACAATTATTCAAAATAAGTGACCCGATATTCCGAAGGGGAGTTAGTTGAGTCGAGATGCTGTTATTCTCCGTGCATAGGCGAAGGTTTTTTGAAGAACGTTTGTTAGAGACATAAGAAAAATTCCCGGGAAACTCTTCCCGGGAACTTATGAATCACCTCTTGTTTGGTTTCAAAATGTCTAAATTCATCGGTTTATACTCCCAATCCGCATACATCTCCCGCTGATCATCAAAATGCGGTGACCGCCTGTCTCCACTCTGGCCTGGAGGAAGGATATTGACGCTTTTGGCATCTTTTCTCGTGAATTCGATAATCTGGTTGTATGTGCCTCGGTTCATGTAAGGAATTGGTTCAACTCCGCCTGCACCCAGTTTGCTGAAATTAATTTTACGGATCGGAGCGAAATAATCTCCATTTAAGTCTGCCACTTCTTCAAGAGACGATGTCACAATTTGATTCAAGTCGATCGGTCCGAGAAATGAGTAGTTGGCTTGCAGTGTTTCCTGGTCCGCCAATAAAATGTTATACAACAAATCGTTCGTGTCGACCCCAGTGCCTTTTAAACCGCTTAGCACAGTTCCCTTTACCTCTTCAAACCACTTATCGAAAATCGCTGTACCTTGTGCATCATAAAAATCATTCTTGTCTTGGTCGGTGAAATAACCGTCCCATTCCCCCACCAGTGATACAGCTTCCTGTGCTTCTTCTGAGAGGGAGTCACGATTTACCTTTTCCAACAGTACACCCTTAAAGAAATAGGCTTCCAGGTCAACAGTTCCTGCTTTCTTATTGATTTCTTTCATATCAGCGAAGGAAATGGAGTGATCAACTGCCAGCTGGTCCAGAATGAACTGCGCACGGTGCGTTTTTCCGAAAATCCATTCCGTGTTATCCCAATCAGGGCTCGGTTTGTTGTTCCAGTTAGCGACAACTCCCTGTTTTGGATTGACTGCATGGGGAAGGGTATCAGGCGATTCGATTCCCTGCCATTCTTCAGAGCCGTCTCCATTCATCGGCAGGCGGCCGTCTTTACCTTCAGCACGGGTGGCCTTTCGTCCGGCCATCCAGTACCCGATGTTACCCTGCTTATCGTTGTATAAGAAGTTATGGGAAGTCGGGATTTGGTGGACGCCCTCTTCAAACTGTTTAATGTTATGGGCACGGTTAAAGGTCCAAAATCCGGTCATGGCGTTCAGTTCCTGTTCCCAGTGAGCCCGTTTTTGTGTGTAGGCAACCTGGTTGTCCTTATAAATAACAGGACCGTAAACACTTCGATAAACTTTGTAATTCAGCGGTTCTTTACCTACTGCTTTAATTGTTTCATTCCGGACTTCAAAATCGACCCACTTTCCATTGTATAAGTACTGCTCAGAGTTAGTCGGATTGATTTTTAAAACGAACGTATCGATCTGATCTCCACCGCCGGTTGTTGTCGTCCAGGAATAATCGTTTCCTCTCCCGATTAGAGGTATCCCTGCAGCGCCGGCAAACGCCATTCCAACCGTGTTATATCCAGCACCATGAAGGCCGATTTCATGGGCGATTTGCGGTACCGAATAACCCATCTGCGGCCCGCCGAGGAGAAGGGTTCCGCCTGACTCGCTGCGGGAAGGCCCGATAATCCAGGCATTGCTTCCCCCCTTATGTGGAAAACCATAAGCTTTTTCAATGTCGAGTTTCATCTGTTGTTCTTTTTCTAACTGCCGGGCAACTTTCTCAGCTTCAGGGAACTTCTGGCTCTTGAAGTCCTTTTTAGGAGAATGTTTGGTGCTCTGGTTGCTTTCTTCTGTCAGTGAAACAGGTGCTTCAGGATCATTTTTCCAGTAGACTGTTTCGAAAGCTTTTAATCCTTCTTCTGGTCCCAGTTTCTCTACCAGGCCATTCAATAGATTCACTGTGTTTAATTCTCCGCCACCGCTTTCACCAAAACGGCGCACCATCAGCTGCTGAACTTTTAACGAATCAATGATTGTCCATTTTGCCGGTTTCTTTCCCTGGAATTCTAACGGCAGGGCTGAAAATGGTACCGTTTCGATATAGTGGTTGATCCCTTCAATATAAGCGTGCATGCCATTCTGTACATACTCGGGGAGAGAGAGGAACTGGTTCATAATCTCCTCGTCTGTGTAGCCATCCCGGCGAATCACCATATCTTGTGCTATGTTTTGGTCAGTTCCACCGAAGAATTCAGTCATTCGCCCGCTTGCGACAATGCGGGACAATTCTGCCTGCCAGAGCCTGTCCTCAGCCATTGCGAATCCTGTGCCAAAGAACAAGCTGCTTTCATCATCTCCGTAAACATGAGGCACACCATAGCTGTCACGAGCGATTTTCACTTCATGTCCCTGATGCTTTAGGAGTTTGGTAGATTCAACCGTGACAGAATGTGATGCGGGCGTTTTTGCGGCTGCTGCGTCATAGAGTGGGCCGGTAATGAGGCTGGTCATGAATAAAGCAGTGGATACAATCGTAACAAGTCCTTTTTTCAACTATTTTTCCCCCTTATTATGTAATTCATTTCTATTATAAAATTAGTAGACTGAATATTTTGTAAACTGTTGGAGTATTAAAGCAAGAAAAGGAGGTTTCTTTCGACATATGAATAGAATGGTGAAAAAGGTGCCTGACCCCCGGCGCTTTAACGCGCCGGGGGTCAGGCACCTTTTTACCAATACTTTATAATCACAAAATGAAAGATTACAAACCCCTGCCAGCATCCTTTCCTAATGATATCTCCCTATCTTTTGGAAAATAGTCGAAATCTTCTAACATAATTTGCTATATTTATTTCGAAATGCGAAAAATATACATAGAAGGGAAGGATACGTTAATGAAGAAGCATTTTGCGGGCTTGTTAGCATTTGCGATGGTGCTGTCTGTATTTTTCCAGACGACGTTCCCTGTTTTTGCAAATGAAACAGCGGACAACGTCACAGTAACAGAACTGGATGTAAGCAGAGACTTATTTTCTATTACGGAAGCCAGAACAGTTGAGGTTTCGGCCGATTTTGGAGAGCAGGTTGATTTAAGCCAGCTGGAGTTCCAATTCGGCGGAAAGAATCTGGCAGAATGGAAGAGCTGGAACTCGGATGATAAGACGTTTACCGGAGATCCTTTTATTACGGTCGTGGAGGAGCCTCATTATGTAGATGGGACAACGAAAATTGAGGCGACACTGGATTTCGGTCTTCTATTCAATACGGACAATCTATCAAACAGGACAATAAGGGTTCTCTATCAGCAGTTTATCGGCGATTATGAGCTGGCGCTGGTCAATGCTGCAGATCATGAACAGGCTGCTGCAACGGTCAAGCTGAATGTCTATGATGAATTTTTATTTTACGAGCAGCTGAAACCGGCGATCGACCAGGTTTTTGAAAAGGCAGAGGCGGATGAATCGAATAATCGTTACCTCGAGTATCAAAGCATTGGCAAGACCGTTGAGGGACGGGATCTTCACTTTGTCATTCTTGCTAAAGACAAGGCGGCTGTTGATCGATATTTAAATGAAACATTACCGACAGCTCTTGAAAACCCGGAGGCATTGCTTGAAAAAATGGAGAATGGAACGATGGGAGATTATCAGGTTCCGGTGTGGATCAATAACATCCATCCTGATGAAGCGCAGGGAGTGGATGCCCAGGTTGAATTGCTTGAGAAATTTGCGCTCGGAGATGAAATCACGTTTGATTTTGGGGCAGGGGATGAAAAAAGAAGCGAGACGCTGAACGTCGATCAGGTTCTTGACGATGTCATCTTCCTATACATGTTCACCAACAACCCGGATGGCCGTGTGGCAAATACACGTGCAAATGCGAACGGTTTTGACTTGAATCGTGACAACCACTACCAGACCCAGGTGGAAACGCAGCAGGTGACCGAAACCATTGCAAAATGGACGCCGCTGTCATTCCTTGATATGCATGGTTTTGTAAATGGGTTTTTGATCGAGCCGACAACTCCGCCGCACAATCCGAACTTTGAATATGACTTGCTGTATGACAATATGATTGAAGAAGCCCATGCGATGGGGAAAGCGGGGATTGGCAACTCCGAGCTCGATTCTTATTTTATACCTGCACTTGCCTGGGATTCAGGCTGGGATGATATGACTCCGGCGTATACCGCGATGTACGCAATGCTTCATGGCTCAATGGGCCATACGATCGAAGTTCCTGCTTTGAGTCAGGATTCCTATCATGCCATGGTCGGGACAGGCCTGGGGGCAGCCTTGTTTGTGACAGAAAACAAAGACGAATTGTATAAAAACCAGCTTGAAATCTTTAAGCGCGGTGTCAACGGGGAAGATAACCGTGCTGTCGATCCCTATTTTGTCAACGCTGATGGTGAAGAAATCGGCCGTGTCCGAGGCGAGAATGAAAACTTCTTCCCGGAATACTATGTCATTCCGACAGACAGCAAGGACCAAAAAAATAACCTTGAAGCGCATAAAATGGTGGACTATCTACTCCGCAATGGCGTTAAAGTGGAACAAACCACACAAGATTTGGAAGTGAACGGAACGGTGTATCCAGAAGGCACTTATGTTGTGCCGATGGATCAAGCAAAACGCGGCCTGGCAAATGCGATGCTCTATACCGGAGATAACGTATCCGACTGGGATGCTATGTACGATCCAATCGTTGTGAACTTCCCGGATTTGCGCGGCTTTACTATTGATGAAGTTCGTGTTGATGGTACCTTTGAAGACAACATGACTAAAGTTGAAAGTGTGACGCTGCCGACAGGTGAAGCAGTCGGGAAGGCGCCGAAGCAAGTGCTGGCCAACTCGAATAACAGTACGGTTGAGCTGGTGAATGAACTTTTAAAAGACGGCAAAACCGTTGAAAGGGCAATGGAGACAAAAGGGAAGGTAACCAAAGGGGATTTCATTGTCAAAACGGCAGATCTTGTTGCATATCAAGAATATTATTTTGAGGCTCATCCGCTAGGAACATCCAAGAAGGTGAAAACAGAAAAGCTGGAGCTGCCCAGGGTTGCTGCTGCCGGTTCTGACCAGCTGGCATTCTCGCTGAAGCAGCTTGGTTTCGAACTTGTGGATGAGGCAGATGCGGATGTGATTGTCAGTGATGGCAGAGCCTTTAATCCGGACGCCATTTCCGGAAAATCATTTGTGGGAATCGGTTTGTATGCGCTCAACGCTGTGAAAGAAAGTGGTGCACTGCCTGGCTATGACTTCGAATCCACCGCGCAATGGGCTGGACATGAAGGGCTGGTCAAAGCCACTGTCAGCGACCACATTCTAACATCCGGATATGAAGAGAACGAGCTGCTCTACACAACATCAGGGGCATGGATCACTTCCGTTCCTGAAGATGCGGAAGTGCTGGCATCCTTCAGCAGCAGTGATGATTTCTATGTCGCCGGCTGGTGGCCTGGGCATGAAGCTGCAAAAGGACAGGTAATGGCCTTTACAAAAGATTTCGAGGACGCATCAATCACCCTTTTTGCGAATGATCTCGCTTTCAGGGGCCATACCCAATACAGCTACCGCCTGATCGCCAACAGCATCTTTGATTCTGTCGGCACCGAAGTTGTTAAGAAAGGTAAAGGAATAATGAAAGGTAAAGAAGTGAAGGACAAGGATAATAAATTGGAGAAATCTATCTTTGAGAGAGGGAGAGACAGGGAGGATTGATCTTCAAGAAGGGACAAGGTGCCTGTCCCCTACCACATTAAAGTGGAGGGGGCAGGCGCCTTTTTGTAGGTGAGAAGTTGATTTTGATAGAGGAGAGAGGAGAAGACCAGTGGTATATGTTAACTTTTGATAGAAAGAAAAATTAAAACAAACGCATTGGGGAAAACTAACTTTCACCTGGAAAAAGCACAGCTAATATAACGACATTTCTATCTATCGACGTGAAATAAACTCTGAACTTTTTAACAACGATCCTTGATATTCCTTTATAATTGCCAAATTCTTCAGTGTACCATTTGCCGATTACATCATTCTTTAGAAGTTCTTCTGTTTCCAGGATAAACTGAGAAATAAAGTCAAAGGTTTCTTCTGGTGTAAACCTTTCACTTCGATACTTAGTAAGTTTTTGCTTAACCGCAGGTGACCAAACCACCCTTCGGTTGTACATTAAGTAAAGTCCTTTTTGGAAAGTGAATTTAACAGCTCTGACGTGGTCATACTTTGGCCATTTTTATACTGTTCCATGCTTTCTTTTAACATCCGTTTAAGTTCTGGATTTTCTTCAGTTTCAATGTGAATGGACTGTTCGTCTTCTTCTTGCAGAACAAGTGTGAATTTCCCTTTGCCAGGAATGGAAAACTGAAAGACGGAGTTTTCGCTATTCATATTGGAGATATGCTTCATTAACTCTTCGGAAGAATGGATTTTCCCCATTTTGTCACCACCGTTTAGATACTTTTCATTATAATATCATATTATTCATGATGTCTGTCAGTGATGGTGTACTCTCCGAATATTACTGTTTAAGGGAACAAGAGTACGGATAAGTTACCCCTATTTCATGTTCAAAATATAAATTTTATAATGAGGCAGTGACTAACAATATTGGTGCCTGCCCCCCAAGGCGTTAAAGCGCCGGGGGTCAGGCACCTTTTTGCAACTGTTTATATAACCAGCCACCATAGTTATAATGTAACTATCAATAAAGAATCGAGGTCGATCTATGCTTATCCAATGCACTAAAAAGCTTCTTGACAAACTGAAACGGAAACCTGAAACCGAGTCGGAGGAAACGAATCCGGTCTTCTCATGGCATGCCAATTTGCTGACCCAAAACCGCCGCAATACCGTCGTGCTGGTCAATGATTCCAATCGTTATGTCATCGTTCTTCATGGATTGAAAGCAAAGGACTTCCAGAAAATCGACCAACTGATTGTACAAGCCATTCGTGAAACCTTTCAGGCAGAGGGGATAAGAGAAGAGTTGATCGAACAGTATATCCAGGACGCCGGTGAAATCAGGTTCACTAAAACAAAAGACCGTACTTCTGTTGCCAGAATGAATTCCTCATGTGAGCCGGTATATTATCATGATGAATTATTTGACGAGACATCAATTGTTCAGACGGCAATGAGCAAAAGGGCTAGCCGGAATCTGGTTGGTGCAGGGAAGAAGAACAGCTACATAGAGGGATATGAAGAGTTATATAAAGATCTGGAGACACTTTACGGTGCGCCGATTTTCAACATGAAAGCTGCAGAATTGAAAGTCTCCTTGCTTCTTGACAACCATGAGGTGTGGCGGAAATTGATCGTGCCGGTAAATGTGACTTTCAGCGAGCTTCACGATGTAATCCAGGCGGCTTTTGACTGGAAGGATAGCCATTTACATGAGTTTTTGATCTATCACTCAGATGATCAGCCGCCTCTTTCTTTGGTCGTCAATGAGAGGTTTATTGCCAATAGTGTTGGAGAGGCGGAGCTTGAAGAAGAGGAGAGATTGGCTGACCATTTAAATGCAAAGATTGAATATATTTATGACTTTGGGGATTCCTGGGAACACGAAATTGAAGTGGGAAATATAAAAGAAGATTATGATAAAAATTATCCTGTTTGTTTGGAAGGAAAGGGAAATACGCCCCCTGAGGATGTTGGCGGTGAGCCGGGTTATGATTCGTTCCTGGAGATCATAGCTGATGAAACGCATCCGGATTATCAACATACTTATCATTGGGGTAAGCTACAGGGATATAAGGAGTTTGAGTTAGAAAAAGTGAACCGGAGGTTAAAGCACCTATAAGGTGTTTGCCTCCGGTATTTTCTCATCTTTCGTTTTGGATAATCTCCAGAATTTCTTTGCCAAATTCTTCGGCCTTTTTCTTGCCGATTCCTTCTATTTCTAAAAGTTCTTTAATGGTGCCTGGTTTCTTTTCAAGAATAGCTTCAAGCGTTTTATTGGTGAAAACGTAGAAAGGCTTAACATTCGATTTCTTTGAATAGTTTGTTCGAAATTCTGTCAGCATCAGTCTTAAATTTTCTGGATTTCCAGTAGTGGTTTGCATGCTTGCCCTGTTTTTCTGTAAAGGTTTTGCTGCAGAACCAGTTTGGATAATCGTTATAATATCGCTGCCGAACTCCTCTGCTTTTTTATTTCCAAAGCCTTCAATTTTTAAAAATTCTTCTAAGGTATGAGGTTTTTTCTCAAGCAGGCTGTCTAGCATTTTGTTCGTAAAAATATAGTAAGGCTTAACACCTAATTCTTTGGAGCGTTCAGAGCGGAATTCCATCAACAAAGGCTTTAGTTTATCTTTGGGGTTTTCTGTTTCTGTTCTTGCAGTAGGAGCAGGGCTTACTATCTCGCTTTTTGTTGTTTGTTTTGTGCTTAGTACATAATCATCACTATTAAATTCCTTTTCTTTACTGTTTTGCAGGATTGTATCAGCTATTTCGTAAAGGTGTTGATCCTTCATAAAGACAGGAGATTGTTTATCTAATTCGGATTTTATAAAAGATTTGATTTGATCATGTCGAATAACGTTCGATTTTATAATTGCAGGTGCTTTATTAGAAATGTTTAAAATGGTTTTGGGATTCGCAAATGTCACTGCATATTTAATTGGGCACTTATTAATGGCTCCATTGGTTATAAGCAGTTTTTCAAGAATGGCTACGTGCCTTTCCACTTGATTGATTGGGCTATACATGCCCTCTTTATTTACAACCCTGTTATTTTTGGTAATAACCCGCTGGAATTCACCGTTCTCTGTAACGTTCACATTGCCAAAAAGCTTCTTCACTTCCAACACGAGAACAAATTTATGTGTAATGATCACAAAATCTAACTGGGCTTTGTAATCTTCAAATTCAAGATAGACATCGTGAAGAATGAGTAAAGGAAGCATTGAATGCTGCAGTTCAAATAAGACATTTTTTTCCCCGGTGTGGCCGATAGAAAATAACTTAAGATGATCTCCTATTTTTTTCTGGTCAATGTTTTCATCGCTGCTTTCTGATAAACGTGTTAAATTACTTATAATAGTAGAAGTCTCCTTAAATTCTTTATATATTTCTGGTTCGGTTATTTCCCTTTTTTGGGTTAAGATATCAAAAACATTTTTAAGAATAGACATCCTGTAAACACCTCACAATCTATTGTTTATCTGGGTTCCTTAATTCAATTGACACGGAAAATTATGTAACTTTTTGTCATTAACACCCTGATTATAACAAATACCATTGCTTCAATGGATGAAATATGGAAAGTTTGTCAGTTTGCATGACTAAAAAGGTGTCTGACCCCCGGCACGTTAATGCGCTGGGGGACAGGCACCTCTTTAGGGACAAGGTACTTGTCCCTGTGTATTTTTGGCTAGTGTTTTTTCATGAGTTTGGAAAACAAATAATATAAAGATATCGTAAAACCCGCTAGCCCAATTATAAGAACAAACCATTTATAGTCACCGGCTATAATTGTCCATAAACTTAAGGCGATAACACCGATGATAAAATAGTTAATCATTTCCGTTGCTTCTTCAGAGGTTTTAATCATTTTCTGGAAAAGCTGAGAAAGCAAAAGAGAAATTATTAAAATTAAAATAAAGATTACAATGTTAATGACTATCTTCATGGGCATCACACCTTTAGGTATATTAAGCTTTTCTATTTCTTTATTTACCTTTTTAGCAATATGCGAAGTACAGGGGGATATCAGTGACAGTTTCAGTGATGGCATTTTGGCTATCAAGTTAGCAGCGGCTGCATTACAGTTCGTATTATCACCAGTTATGAACTGAAGAATAAAACATAATCGAAACGTATCTCCCATAAAGGCATGCAGTTTAAAACTCACAAAGAGGTATAGTTTGGAGTTGTTTTTGGGTTGGGGGTTTTCCTAATAATTGCCGTGTTAGAAGGTATGATGTGGGGGGAAACCAAAAGCCAGCTTAAGAGTTGTTAATTTACCTATACAAGTTGAGGTTTTTTACTTATTGTCAAGAAGAGGGTGCCTGACCCCCGGCGCTTTAACGCGCCGGGGGTCAGGCACCCAATTTGCCATACTAAAGCGACGTCTCCACCGCCGGCTTTTCAACTTCCGAACCTCTATCAAACTCCTCACCTTCAAATATCGCATTGCTCTCAGGCTTTGTAATAAGCGATATCCCAACCAGCGAAACAGCCGAGATAATCATCGCAAGCGCCCCCGTATCCAGTGCCGGAACGTATACCTCTTTCACTTTCAAAATATACAACCCGAGACTGAAGATGAAGCCCAGTGCCGATGACCAGATCGCTGCTGTTTTCGTAGCCCGCTTCCAAAGTAGCCCGATGCTCAGGACCGGGAAGAGGGAGGCGGCGAATATGCCCCAAGACGCATTTCCGAGCCAGCCGACCAAATCAGGCGGATTGAGGGACAGCAGGAAGGTCAGGACGATGATGGCGAGTGTGACCCATCTGGAAAGTGCCAGTTCTTTCTTTGCGGATAACATTTCGCCTTTCTTGATGATTTGCTGGTAAATATCTCTTACGATGGATGAACTGGCAACGAGCAGGAATGCTTCACTTGTTGACATGATGGCTGCCATGACCGCCGCGAAAATCAAGCCGGCGATGACCGGAGGGAAGAACTGTTCAATGAACATCGGAGCGACCATGTCCGGAGAAGCAGGCTGCGCCATCTCGCCTCTGCCGACCATCACCTTTGTATAAAGGCCGACGAACCAGAGGAGGGCGGTAACCCCATAGGTTGATGCGGCAATGATGGCCGCCCACTTAAGCATTGAGATTTTGCGGATCATATAAAACTTGGACACGACATGCGGCTGGCCCTGATGGCCGATGACATAGATGAAAAAGTAGGAGATGAATGCAAAAATACCGATCGGCCCGGTTGTGTGGTAGGCCTGCACAAAGTCAGGATTCATGGCACCGAGTTCCGCGTTCATTTGCGACATGCCGCCGACAAGCTTCATGCCGCCGATAAATACGATCAGGGCGCCTGCGACCATGACAATCATCTGGATGAAATCTGTCCAGATGGCGCTGATCATTCCGCCTGCGACAACATAGACCGTCAAAATGGCGACGCCGATGAATAGGGCTAATTTATAATCGACGCCGAGGACCGTCTGCAGCATGTTTCCGAGCGCTTTGTACTGGGCCATCTGGTAGCCGATTGCTCCGCCAAGAATCGCCAGGGCGGTGATGGCGCGGACCGCTTTGCTGTTGTAGCGGATTTCAAGCAAGTCCGGAATCGTTAAGGCCCCGAACCGTTGGGTGATCCTCCTCATTGGCTTGGCGAGCACAAGGAAGCTCACAAAAATACCCGCTGTCGCGAAAATGCCGATCGTGAAAATGGCATAGCCGTGCTGATAAACGAGACCGGTCAGCCCGATGAATCCATATCCCGACATTGTCGTCGAGGAGACGGCAAGCGCAATAAGCCAGGGGCCGAATCGCCGTCCGCCTGTATAGTATGTGTCCATGTCCTTCTGGTGCTTCATGGAAAAAAGCCCGATGACCAGGATGACAAGCAAATAAAGGATGCCGATCACCAGAATCATGTCAGATCCTCCCCTTCCTCATTTTTGAATGCGAAAACTCCCCATAAGCCTGCTGCAACTACCGATGCCGGCCAAAATACAAACAGCATGAACGTCATTAATGGCGATAATCCGAACATCTTCATCCCTCCTAAAATAGTTAGAGTACCCTTACCGGTCTAAAAAACTGGCTGTCCTTTTTTCTATAAATGCTGAGACGCCTTCCTTGATATCTTCTGTTTGAAATACTTCCCCGAAATTTTCCGCCTCGACGATCAGTCCGTCCGTAAGCGGCTGCTGGAGTCCGTCATCGACTGATCGCTTCGCCAGCGAAAGTGCCGGCATGGAATAGCTGCTTATTTTTTCTGCCAGTTCCATCGCGGCGTCATACGCTTTTCCTGTAGGAACAACCCTGTTAACCAGCCCGATATGCGCGGCATGGTGAGCGGAAAGCGGCTCGCCGGTAAAAATCATTTCTTTTGCCAGCGCCGTGCCGACCAGCCGCGGCAGACGCTGCGTCCCGCCGGCTCCTGGGAACAGTCCGAGTTTTATTTCCGGCAAGCCAATTTTGATATGTTCTTCGGCGATACGGATATCGCAGCTTAGCGCCAGTTCACAGCCGCCGCCGAGTGCAACGCCGTTAATCGCCGCAATTGTCGGTTTCGATAACCGTTCGATTTTATTCATCGGCTTCTGCAGCCAGAGCGATTTTTGTTTGGCCAGTTCCGGCCCTTTACCCATCCAGTCGGGGAAAGACTTTATATCGCCCCCCGATACGAACGCTTTCTCACCGGCACCAGTCAGAATCATGACTTTCACATCACGGTCCTGTTCAATTTCATCAACAGCGTCGTTGAGCTGCCCGATGACATCGGCATCCAACACATTGACAGGCGGATTATCGATGGTGACAGCTGCGATGCTGCCGTGTTTGGACCATGTGACCGTTTGGACTGTTTTCATCGGATTCCCTCCTCGTGTACCTGGCTGTGCTGTTTCCGCAGCATGAATTTTTTCACCTTTCCGGAAGGCGTGCGCGGTAGTTCGTCTACAAAAATGACTTTTTTCGGTTTCTTATAGCCGGCGAGGCGGCTCTGGCAGTAGGAAATGATGTCCTCTTCAGTCAAATCGTAATCGTCCTTTTTCACAATGATTGCGCAGACGGCCTCGATGTACTTCGGGTCGGGGATGCCGATGATCGACACTTCCTTGATGCCGTCCATCCGGTACAGCACATCCTCAATTTCTGCAGCATAAATATTTTCGCCGCCGCTTCGGATCATGTCTTTTTTCCGGCCGGCAATGGACAAATAACCGTCCTTATCAAGAACGCCCAGGTCACCCGTCCGGCACCAACCGTCTACGAACGTTTCCTTTGTGGCATCCGGCTTTCTCCAATATCCCGCCGAAACGGCCGGGCTTTTTATCGCAATCTCGCCGACTTCTCCTGCAGGCACGGCGTTGCCCTCGTTATCGATGAGCCGGATTTCCGTAAGGGGAAGTGGTTTTCCGACAGTCTTGCCTTTATTCAGGGCATCCTCGGGATCAAGTGCGGCGGCAATCGGCGTTCCTTCCGTGAGCCCGTACACTTGCACAACGCCAAGGTCCGGGAAAAGTTCCTTCAATTTCTCCAGCGCCCAGGGCATCAAAGGGTCACCGCCGGTATAGATCGTCTTTAAATGTTTTAGTTGAATATGTGTGAGATCAGGTGAATTCAGCATGTCGTAAATCATGAACGGGAATAAGAAGCAGTCGGTCACCTGTTCCTGTTCCATCACATCGAGAATCCGTTCAATCTCAAAGCCCTGGCTTCTCGTAATGACCACTTTTCCGCCAGCCAGTAAAACCGGGAGGGCGATATCCTCCATAGCTCCGACATGGTAAAGGGGGCCTGTCGTCATTCCGACCTCGCTGCCGTCAAATTTCCATTTCATGATTTGCATGACCGAAAACCAGAACGTGGTCCCGTGCGTCCAGATGGCTCCCTTCGGCCTGCCTGTTGTTCCGGACGTGTACATGAGCATGACTGGATCATGGATTTTGATGTTTTTTTCTTCAATATCTTCAGGGGAACCATTCGAAAGCACTTCCCATGATTCTGCCCATTCGGGATTTTCTTCTCTTTCATATGGAAGGGAGATATAACGTTTAACAGGGACATTTCCGCGGATCTGTCCAATTTTCTCCGCCAATTCGGAATGAAAACAAAGCACTTTTGTTTCCGAATCGTTTAAAAGATAGTCAAATTCCTCACTGGACAGCCGGAAGTTGAGCCGGACCGCAATCGCGCCGATTTTGGCGGCCGCGAAATAAAGGGCAAAGTACTCAAGGCAGTTGTACATCAGCATGCCGACACGATCGCCTTTCTTCACGCCCATATCCTTGAGGCTGTTGGCATAGGAGTTTGAAATGGCATGGAGCTGGCCGTAGGTCCAGCTTCTTCCGGATTCTTCCTGGACCGCTTCTTTAGCCCGATTTCCGATTGTGAGATTGTCAGCCATCCTTCTTGTGAAATGGCCTATATCCATAAAAGAACCCACCTCCTTAAATTTGTAAGCGCATACATTTTGTGCGCTGATTCCTTCTTTATTTTCTTCATCCAACTAATAAGCAAGTTCCGTGCCAACTCCAGTTGCTTTATTTTCGCCTTTTCAAGCGAGCAGTTTGGTTTATATTTCTTATAATTCGGAATGTTAAATTTTTAAATAATGTAAATACCTTCGCTATGTTAGATAATGTCTAAAAGACGAAGAAAAATCCGGAATTTCGGATTGGATTCCGAGATTCCGGATTTATTGTTGCTTTTCGAGCAGATTGTATTTTTTGATTTTGTCATAAAGGGTGGAATTTCCGATTCCTAACGTTTCTGCAGCTTTATTTTTATCAAACTTGTGTTGCTTGAGTGCCAGTTCAATTGCTTTCTTTTCCGTCTCCATCACCAGTTCCCTTAAACTGCGGCCATCCCATTTTCTGTTTTCACTTGTCAGGTAGTCCGGAAGGGAGTCGATACCGATTGTTTCCCCATCCGATAGGTGGACGGCGGCTTCGATGACATTTTCAAGCTCCCTGATGTTGCCCGGCCAGTCATACCGCTCCATAAGCGTGAGCGCTTTTTCATCAAATTCGGTCACCCGTTTGTTGATGCGGGCAGCTGTTTTATTGAGAAAATGGTTTGCGAGCAGCGGGATGTCTTCTCTTCTGGATCGCAGCGGCGGTATGTGCAGCTGGACAGCATTGATCCGGTAAAACAAATCTTCCCGGAACAGCTTTTACTCGATCATTTTCTCAAGCGGCCTGTTGGTGGCAGCGATGATGCGGACATCAATCTTGCGCGGCTGAAGGGAGCCGACCGGTTCGATTTCTTTTTCCTGCAGGACCCGGAGCAGCTTCACCTGCATGTGCGGAGGCATGTCGCCGATTTCATCGAGAAAAATGGTGCCGCCGTCCGCAAACTGGAATTTTCCAATTTTGCCGCCTTTTTTAGCTCCAGTAAACGCACCTTCCTCGTAGCCGAACAGTTCCGATTCCAAAAGATGCTCGGGAATCGAGCCGCTGTTCACTTTTACAAAGGGCTTGTCATGCCGTTCACTTAATTGATGGATGCTCTGGGCCAGAATCTCTTTCCCTGTCCCGCTTTCTCCGCGCAACAGAACCGAAATATCCCCGCATGCAACCCGCTTCACCCGTTTTTTCAGCCCTCCAATCTCCGGTGTCACACCGATGAAATCATGAAGGGAATACTTCAGGCCGCCGGAGGCATTCCATTCATTGCGGTAATCGTTCAATTCCGAAAGGATATCTTTAATGTTGCTGTTCACCTGTTTCCATTCATCCAGGTCGCGGAAAATGATCGTTCCGACCGCGCCGATGATCTCGCCATTTTCAAAGATGGGGATCCGGTTGGCGATCACAAACTCGCCCCTGACGAGCTGCAAATCCGCCATCTCTTTCTGCCCTGTCCGGGTGACAAGGTGCATGCGCGTATTTTCAATGACATCCGTGACATGCTTGCCGATCACCTCATCGCGATTCACTTGCAAAAAGCCGCAGTAGTTGTTGCTTATGTAGCTGATGATTCCATCGGTGTCCACAATGACGATGCCGTGGTAGATGCTTTCGAAAATCAAGTCCAATAGGTTGTTGTTTATGATAAGCTCCGTACTTTTCATCGCTTGTCCCCTTTTTGAGAGTTCCTTCTTTTATTTTAGCATGAGGGGAGGTGAGGGGAAGGTGAGAAGGCGGAAAATTTAGAAAATAGTTAATGGTGAGAGGTGTGGGTGATGAGAGTGGTGAAGTGGGTGCCTGACCCCCGGCGCGTTAATGCGCCGGGGGTCAGGCACCTTTTAAGGCTCCTTTTCGTTAATAGAGACACACATATGGAATTAACTCTTAAAGTCCCTATCTGGATATAAAAAGAGGCTATCTTTTTAAAGATAACCTCTCTTACATAATCTATTGCTTTTTTCTAACTTTGGATAGAATGAGATAATATAAAGATATTGTATATCCTGCAAGTCCAATTATGAAAACAAACCATTCATATTCATCGCCAATGATTGCCCACAAACCTGTCGCAATAATGCCGATAAATAAGTAATTAATTATTTCAGTGTTTTTATTTGAACTTTTAAATATTTTTTGCAAAAGCTGAGAAAGCAAAAGCGCAGCTGCTAAAATTAGAATCATTATTATTATATTAATTAGAATCTTCATAATATCTCACCCGGTTTTTTTATATTCTTCTATAATCGTATCTTGCTTTATACCACTCGTATCCATAGGAGAATAATGAATAAGCTGCACTTACAATTCCCACTCTTAGCACACTTCCAGCTAGTTTTTTTACTAGGGTCCAAGTTAAAGCCTGCCCGCCTCTTATAGCTGCTATTAAATTATCAGCTACGGTAACAACTCCAAAAGAAATTAGGCCCCACTCTTTACTTCTTAGTGAATCAGCATGTCCTTTGAAACGAATGAAATTCGGATTGTTCTTATAGGTATATTTATAGTAAGGTGACATACCGTTCATAATTGCGGTTGCACGGCCATCGCTATAGATTCTGTATCTTGTATCAGCTATGTAAGATCCGCCTGTTGAATAATATGCTAGGGTAGAAAATGATGGTGTTTCTGCCTCTTCCTCTTTTTTTAAGTCAATCGTGGTAGATTGTCCTTCATCATTTTCTACAGTAAGCACTGCATCTCCTTCTTCAATAATAGTAGATTTATAATTATCAATTAGTTTTTTCTTCTTTCCCTCTACTTTATAAACTTTGACCTTAACCTTAGTCCGATTCTTGTTGACAGTTATAGTTTCCTGGTATTCTAGTAATTCGCCATCAACGTTTTGTTGATAAATTGCTTTATCTGCAGTATCTTTGATAAGCATAATTTCCCCATTTTCCAAGTCAGCCTTTTCAGCCGCTACCTCCTTTGAGAAATGAGGCGCAATCAAAGAAAATAGAACTACTGAACAAATCATTAATGCTACTTTTTTCATAATTTTTCCTCCTTTTTAAATACAGATTTTTATTTATTTGTAATATTATTCCTTGATTAATGGTCTTATTGTTCTACTTTGTTAAAATTAATTTGAGCTAGATTGTTTCGTGTCAGCTTATTCTATTTTAGCTGGAAACCGTTTCTGTTTAAGGACTTTCTTTCACAACTCATTAACTTTCGCTTATTTTGGGACTTTTCAAGGAAAACCATAATATGTAAAGCAGTTTCAATCCTCTCCTTCTCGGGAATATCCCAATTGTTATTGGTGTATTTATACTTAAATTTCCAACCCGCTCAGTTTCTTGACAGGGTGCGAATGTTATGGCATTAATTATTTGAAGTTTTCAGTATACATTTAAGGTGTTTTTCCATGTTGTGAAGGAGGGCGTAGGATGAATTTCTGGTTTTCTTGTAAAGACTGTGGCAAAACAAGTCCGTTAACAATTAACAAAAACAAGTGCGCTTGTGGCGGAACGTTGTTGGTGGAATATGATCTGGAACGAGTTGGCCATACACTGACAAAGGAAAGTCTGAAAGACAGGGTAACATCTATGTGGAGATACCACGAGCTTTTGCCAGTTGAGAATATAGAAAAAATTGTTTCATTAGGCGAAGGATGGACACCGCTTATCCGATTGAAAAATGCGGAAAAAGAATATCCTGTCAAGAAGCTGTGGGTGAAAAGAGAAGAACAAAATCCAACAGGCAGTTTTAAGGCGCGCGGATTTTCATCTGCACTTTCAATTGCAAATGAGTATGGCATCCGTAAGGTAGCGGTTAATTCAAACGGGAATGCGGCTTCTGCACTGGCAGCTTATGCAGGCTATGCAGGAATGGATGCTTATGTGTTTGTTCCTAAAGATTGTCCAGGGCTTATTGTTGAAGAGTGCATCCAGTATGGTGCACATACCTTTTTAGTTGACGGGCTTATCCATAATGCCGGAAAGATCATCGCTGACGGAAAAGAAGAGCAGGAATGGTATGATGTCGGAACGCTCAAGGAACCGGGAAGAGCTGAAGGCAAGAAGACGATGGGGCTTGAATTGGCTGAACAAATGAACTGGAATCTGCCTGATGTTATTATCTATCCAACAGGTGGAGGATCTGGAGTTATTGGCATGTGGAATGCCTTTAAGCAACTAAAAGAACTCGGATTCATTGAAGGTGATTTGCCGCGGATGGTCAGTGTCCAGGAAGCAGGCTGTCAGCCGATTGTCAGTTCAATGGAAACAGGGGAGCATTTTACTTCACAAACCAGCAATGTGACATCAAATCCTACCGGCATGCGTGTTCCAAGTCCTCCTGATGGCGAGCTGATTGTTTCTATTCTCCGTGAATCCGGTGGTACCGCTGTTGCTGTAACAAAAGAAGAAATCAAGCAAGGCCAGCAGTCATATGGAAAACAGGGAATCTCATCGTCTCCAGAGGGGTCAGCCACATGGGCCGGGTTTAACCGTCTGGTTGAGCAAGGATGGATTCGTCCAAATGATGAAGTTGTTCTTTTCAATACTTCTCATGCGATGAAGTACTTGCCGTGGGAACAGCATAATGTGCCAGTGGTGAAGACATATGAAGACTGGCTGCGTATACAGCAAGATGAGTATTCGAAACAAAGATAAATCGATAAAATAGATAAATCATATTTACCTGTTTTTAAGTGTGGAATAGAGGCCCGCTTGCCTATCAATGGTTAGCGGGCCGTTGTAATAGACAAGAGAAGGGAGCCGGGCAATATTTAGTTAAAATGCTTCGATTAATACACGAATGATAGCCTGTATAGAACTGAAAACAACAAGAACAAAATAAGTGAATGCACCGTGTAAAAGGCTCTTGTATATAAATTCTTTCCAATTTGTAAATCTATTGAAGAAAAAAGCAAAATAGATTGTACTCATTATTCCAGTAAATATCCATAAAAAATACATTAAATTAGACAAGCTGCTCCATAAAGCAGTCAAGGAAATAACTGTAATAACAAGAATATTTGTGATAAATACAGTTACATTGATTGTTGTTTTCGTATTCAATATTCCCTCCCCTTACATCTACAATCCCTTTTAACTGCTCAATCCGGATTTGCTTGCAGATACAACCTTCTTTCTTTTTTGGTAAAAACTTTAATTACCGTACAACTCTACTCTTCAAGGCACTCATTACTCGGAAAATCATTAAAAGAAGCAGGAGTCTGCTTTTTTATATTATTCTATATTGTTTACATTTTATATCTCCTTGACAATATCACGATATGTAAAGGAGGACAAATATACACATATCTCTCTAATACAGTCCTATATAAAAAAGGTTTGGTGAAAAAAAGGCCGGCAATATAAAGTAAACGCTTGTTTCATGCCTGGGTTGGCCTTTGAAAAATTATCTTTCCTTCCTACTGGAAATAATTTATAATTAACTTGAAAAACAGACAATTAACTATGAATAATTCCTTTTTTCTGCTTTTTTCAACAGCAGGGAAATACATAACTTTGTTTTAGAGAAGAGTTCTAGGCGGAAAGGGATTTCAAGGGGGAAGACGGGAATTGGAGGCTTATAACCAAAGTGCTGTCCGGGCAAAGCTCGACCAGAGAAGAATGCTTGATATTATGCAGCATGCCCGCGGCATTGGTGAAGCAGGCCGAGTGGAAACCGGGCAACTGGTTGAAGTATTGATATCATACTTAAAGGGCGCCGATGGGTACCTTGAAGGGGATTCCACTGGTTTACAAAAAGAAGTGGACGCCGAATAGGGCAGTTAACGGTCACGTTAGCTGCTCTGCTTTTATTTGTTTGTAATATTAAATGGAGATAGGGTGGAAGTATGAGGAGAGAGATAAGAAAAGAAAAAAAGAAAAGAGGATTTAAGCTGCTTCTTGGTGTACTCGGTATTCTTTTGCTGATCGGGGCAGGCAGCGTTTTTTATGTATATAATAATGTCCAGGGTACGGTTGCCGGCATGCATCAGGAGATTAATAGAAATCAACCGGAGAAGCGGGAAAAGCCGGTCGATATGAATAAAAAGGATCCAATTTCAATTCTCCTATTAGGTGTGGATGAACGTGAATCAGATAGCGGCCGCTCTGATACGATGGTCGTTTTGACATTGAATCCGCAAAAGGAATCTATGTATATGTTTAACATTCAGCGTGATACCAGGACTGAAATCATAGGGAAAGGGTTTGAAGATAAAATTAATCATGCCTATGCTTTCGGCGGTCCCCGTATGTCTGTCGAAACTGTCGAAAATTTCCTTGATATTCCGATTGATTACTTTGTAAAGGTGAATATGGAAGCTTTCAGCGACTTGGTAGACGCAGTAGGCGGCATCACAGTGAACAACAAAGTTGATTGGCCGGGATATCCTGCTGGCGCAATCACATTGCAGTCTGGACAAGAAGCCCTTGGTTATGTTCGCATGCGTAAGCAGGATCCTCGAGGCGACTTTGGCCGGAATGAACGTCAGCGTCAGGTCATTCAGGCTATTATAAAAGAAGGGGCGAGCGCTTCTTCTGTCATGAAATTTGATGAGATTCTTGATGTTCTGGGAACGAATGTAAAGACTAACATGACACTTGATGACATGAACAGTATTCGCAAAAACTATGCTGGAGCCCGTAATAACATTCAGCAGTTTGAAATTAAAGGAAAAGGTACTATGATTGATGGGATCTACTACCAACTGGTTTCTGAAGAAGAACGGCTGGCAGTTTCGGAACGGTTGAAAGAGCATCTTGAAATTAAGTAAGAGATGTGACGATTTATTAATGATTAATAGGCCGGTCATCATTCTACAAGAGAATGATGACCGGCCTTTTTTTGATGATAAAAGAGTATTTACAGGATGCTTGCATATTTCTGGTAATGAACTGCTTTGGTATGGTGATAATGCATTTTTTCTTTAAGTGTTTTTTTTGTTTCGGAGTCAAGGCATCCCTCATAAAGTAGTCGATGATAGTTCATCCTAATCATGTGCCAGTGGAAAGCTGTTTTTGTGAAAATGTTCAAAGGAATCCTCTCCTTTTCCCGGTTTAAAAAGGCATTGTTTTTTGTTTATATACCTTTACTTTATGCATATGAAACATAAGTTAGTTTGTATGTTAGTGACTGACAAGAGTGATTCATTTTTATACCGCTTAAAAAGAAGGAGCTGTTTGATTAATAGCACGAGAATTTTATTCCCCCATCTTCATATTCAGACCTGCATCATCTTAGTGTTAACTGATGGAATTATTTTTCTGTTTCTTTTACCCCCTAAAAAAATCAACCGCTTCTTAATACTGTTGTGTAAGACTGTTTGTGAAAAAAGACGGAGAAATTGTTTATGCCATTCAACTTGCAACTATAGAAGCAAATTCCTCTTGTTTATGGTGAGATGATGATAAAATATGATGTTGAATAAATTCGTGTATTGTAAGAGTGACAGTAGATAGTACATACTTTTATATTTAAGGTAAGGAGTAGGACAAATGATGAGGTGTTTTTATTCTATAATGATTGCAGGCACGCTTTTTTTAACTGGATCACTGGAAGCAAAAGCGGCTTTCGGTCCGGATGAATGGCTGGAATATCGATTAAAAGATGACAATAATGCTGTCTACCAAAATGAGGGGACCAAGCCCCTCGAACCGAGAATTTTTGAAACAGAGGATGAAGTCCGCTCGACGCCTGTTGTGGCAGACAATAAAATATTTATTGGGAACCATAACACGGGCGGGTTATTTGCTTATGATGTTTTGTCTGGGGACTTGTTATGGGAAACTAAATTGCCGAACTGGATTCATTCTGAGGCAATTTACCATGACAACACAGTGTATGTCGGTTTTGGGAACCGTTTTTACCAGAAGAACAACGGTATACGCGGGACGGGAGAAAGCGGTGTTATGGCTTTAGATGCAGAGACCGGTGAAATAAAATGGAAGGCCAACACTAAAGGTGAGGTAATGCCTACCCCGGTGTATCATGATGGATTTGTTTATGCCGCAAGCGGCGACCGCAATCTGCATAAAATTGATGCGGAATCGGGAAAGACAGTAAAGGAAATTGAGTTGGAATCTGTTGTCAGTATGTCCTCTCCTAACTTGTATGAAGGAAATATTTTTTTAGGAGGAAGCGTCCCGTACAGCTTTTATTCAGTGGATTTATCCAAAGAGCAAAGAGCCTGGGAAAGAGGAATACCTGAAGCTGTAGCTGGTCTTGACGATGTACCGCCAGCCATTCATAATGATATCGCTGTGACTACAGCACTGGATCAAAAGGAACCTGTTCCGCTAAGAGAGGTTTATGAAAACTTTGGAGCAATCCAGGTATATGAGGAAATCGTAAAGTCTGCGGTTGGACAGCTGCTGGATAAAGAACGAATGAGTTATTATGAGCATATGATTTATGCACTGGACACTGAATCAGGTGAGATAGTATGGAAAGACAGCCTGGGGACCGGAACAATTGTAAAAAACAACAAATCTGGCGCGCCGATGATTTATGATGGCAAAGTGTTTCTCGGAAGCCCGATTACAAAACAGTTTTATGCCTATGATTTGGAGAATGGCGATGAACTCTGGAAGTTTGAAAATGAAGTCATAAAAGCGCCGCCTGTTGCAGCAGATGGAATAGTCTACTTCTCAAATGCCAAGGGCTATGTACATGCAATGGATGCCGGGACCGGGGAAGAGATCGGGCGTAAAAAACTTGGAGGGACGTTAGCACCATCTGGTCCTATCATTATAAATGACACTTTATTTATAGGGAGCCAGGACAGCAATGTATACGCACTTCCGACAGAAAATATCCGTTCTGCAGCGGACGAATATCATAAGGAGCCGCCTGTTGAAAGAAGTGCTGCAGGTTACATTTTTACTGTTTATGTTCTGCCCATAGTGATTGTTCTGTCGGCCCTCGGCGTTTTAGCCTTTTACTTTATGCGGAGAAAACGGTCTATATAACGGCGTTGTGATCAAGATGTCCGCTTTGTTCCTGTCCTGCTAATTATTTTTACTGCCAAATAGGTATGGTAATAAATTAGTGAAGCGGGAATGCTTACAAGGATAGCAAGAAAAGTTGAATCCATTGCAGAATTGGGAAGTGTAAGCAAAACTCCAGACAGCAAGCCGGCTAAAGAATACAACAATAACTGAAATAAGTACAAAAATCTTGTTCTATTTAATACGGCTGTCATTTTATCTATAATCACAGCACTAATGAAACCGAATAAGAGATAAATGGAAAATACAGGAAGTAAAGTTAAAATCACTCCTTCTGCAAAACTCATGTAACAGCATTCATATAATCGTTCCTCTTCGGGTGTGTGCAAAAGCCATCCAATGAATATACTTAGAAGGGCTGTGGAAATCAGTACTGCATAAAACTTGTTAGCTAAGTCTTTCATCGGTTTCACCGCCGGGATCATAGTTTACTAAGTCGGTTCTAGAGATAACCATATTATAAACTGCACAGTTTTTGTTGGAAATAGAATAGTTGATCTTTACGTATTGTTAACTCGAAATATTCGGTCTTGCTCTTTATAGTTTTATGGTAATATAAGATTGTTATAATTAGTTAAAGTTGTATACAAGCCATTATAAGTTCTTTTTCATAGGCTGTGTTAAAGCTCAATGGTGATTTTTACACTAGTTGATTGGAGTGGAAGGTGCGAGACTCCTCGAAAATATAAACCAATTTTTTTCGTGGGGTGTCTATTCGAAGAAGCTTATTCAATGTCCTGCGGGACTAGCGGACAGGTGAGACCCCACAGAAGCGGAGCGACGAGGAGGCCCACCGCCCGCCCCGTGTGCCTTTAGTGAAAGCGAGTACCTGCAACGGAAATCAACACTAATGTTTAACAGAGCCTTTTCATAAAAGGCGGCTTGTAATTCGTCTATGGAAATGGGTTTTGGAATAATATCGGATTGGGAAAATGAACTAGGGTCTCATTAACATATGGAATACAAAAGGTGGAGAGTAGGATATGAAAATCTCAATAGCTGGAACAGGTTACGTAGGTTTATCTAATGCAGTCCTTTTGGCACAGCATAATGAAGTGATCGCAATGGATATCGTCCAGGAGAAGGTGGATTTGATAAATAACAAAAAGTCCCCAATTATGGATACGGAGATTGAAGAGTTTTTAAGTACCAAAAAACTGGATTTGACAGCAACAACAGACCAGGAAAAGGCATATAAGGATGCAGATTATGTCATTATTGCTACTCCAACAAATTATGATCCGGAGAAAAACTATTTCGATACAAGTTCAGTTGAGTCTGTTATAGATAATGTACTATCCATTAACCCTGATGCTGTTATGGTAATCAAGTCAACGGTTCCGGTAGGTTTTACGGAAGATTCCAGAAAAAAATACAAAACTGAAAATGTTATTTTTTCACCAGAGTTCTTACGAGAAGGGAAAGCCCTGTATGATAACCTGTATCCTTCAAGAATCATTGTAGGCGAGCAATCAGATCGGGCTAAAAAGTTTGCAGACTTACTCGTTGAAGGAGCAATCAAGGAAGATATTCCTGTATTGTTTACCAATTCAACTGAAGCTGAAGCAATTAAGCTGTTTGCCAATACTTACCTTGCGATGAGGGTGGCGTTCTTTAATGAACTTGATACTTATGCTGAAATCAGAGGACTTGATACACAGCAAATAATCGAAGGAGTAGGATTGGACCCTCGTATTGGCAGCCATTACAATAATCCTTCTTTTGGTTATGGCGGATATTGCCTGCCAAAAGACACAAAACAGTTATTGGCGAATTATGAAGATGTGCCAAATAATATTATGGCAGCTATCGTAGATGCAAACAGAACGAGAAAAGATCATATTGCTGATATGATTTTAGCAAGAGAACCTAAGATAGTAGGCATCTACCGGCTGACAATGAAAACGGACTCCGATAATTTCCGCCAATCGTCTATCCAGGGTGTAATGAAACGAATGAAAGCAAAAGGGGTGGAAGTTGTCGTATATGAACCTGCCCTTACTGATGATGAATTCTTTAACTCACGAGTCATTGAAGACTTTGATGAGTTTAAGAAGATTTCAGATGTCATTGTTGCAAACAGGCTGTCTGACGAGATAAAAGATGTAGCTGATAAAGTTTATACAAGAGATTTGTTTAGCAGGGATTAACGTAATTGGTCACCTGCCTCTTATATAGAGGCAGGTGTTTTTACGTTGCGCTGCTATGCTTGTTTTCATTCCGTCTCCCAATGTCCGCTGATTTTGTTAATGTAAATCAATCTTACTCAGGAAGATCATCGTCGTTTTTGTAAGCATGGCGCGCACCATTTATTTTCTTAGCAATAAATAAAGCTATTATGCAATACACCTGATCACCAATCAAATATTGGTGAGAATATTCTACGGAAAACACGCCATAGAGGGAAAGGTCTATAGCTGAAATGCTTATTTAATCTTTCGGCTCTCGGGTTGCCGTTTCTTCCAGTGTTTCGTTGGGCTCCATGTAAACGCCGAGGGACTGATCTATTCCCTTGTCCTCTTGAATACTCAATTATACATATTAAGCCCTTTTCCAATGTGATAAACTGGAAATTGAAAGCAGGTGACCAAACATGAAGCAAAACTGGACCATTGAAGAACTGAAGGATTACTTACATACGATGGAAGAGCGTGCAATCCGTTACTATGAGGTCAAAAAAGGCATACGGGAACGGCCGATGCCAAAACGGTGGCTCGATTGGGATAGAGTAAAAGAAAATAAGGAACAGGCAAAAGAAGAGGAAAGAAGGAAAAGGGATGAGATGAAGCCGGATTTGATCCGGCAAAATGAGCTGTATCACTTCGGACCGGCCCAAGTTGCCGTCGAATTGGCCAGGGAGGCCCTGAACGCATACAAGGATGGCCGTGTTGATGAAGCGGTTATCAAGCTGGAACAGGCCGTTGAAAACTTCCCGGACAATCTGGATTTATCTTTCAATCTGGGAAAGATGTATTTGGAAACCGGGGTGGATGTTGCCGGCGGAATTGTCCATTTGCTCGATTATTATCTGGCGGATGGAGATGATTATTACAATAAAGAAATTTCAAAGGTTCTCCATTTAGCACTCAATAAAAATCAGTTTACAGGTTACATAGATAACGGAGCCCATCAAATCCACTTTGAAATAGACGGTGAATATGTTCAATTTGATGAGATACCGGAAGATTATACCTTTATGTTTCATCTTCCGTACAAAATTCCTGTTTCTCTTGGATTGGAACGTCATGATAAAGAACAAATCGAGATGAAAGATTATCAGTTTTTAAAGGAAGTTTTCACAACGGAAGCAGGGCTGACTGCTGCTGTTTATGAGATTGCGATAAATAAAGGAAGCTTTAGGCCGTTTGTGAAAGAGTTTTATGGCACAGCCCTTGAACTATCTGTGAATGACGGCGTGCAGGATTTGACCTCCTTTAAAGACCTTCACATCGAACAGCTGGAACAGGAGCATTACCATGAAGGGCCTTTCAATGAACCGAAGGAAATTGCATTCGGCGGCCAAAACAGTCAGCTTGTATCGATTGTCCGGGTTGAAATTCCTGACGAAAACAGAGACGAGTTTCTGGAGTTGTTCACGGGGTTTGCGAAGAAGCACCTGATCAATGAGAAATCGGATGAGGAACTCGATCAGGAAGAAGATGAGTGGCAACTCATGGAACAGGCACAATATGAGAACGACGGCCGTTATGAAATGGAGGTCATGCTGCACGAGGACTACCAATCGTTTGCAGGCAATGCCAAATTATACGGTGATGTTTCCGTGATTCTGTACAATCTCGAACATAACATTCCGGACCCATATGAAACGAAAAACGAACAGGTGTTTAAGGAACAGCAAGAGAAGTATATGGCACTTCTGGGAGATGTGTTCGATGAAATAAAAGCGCCCCGGACAGCGAAAGCGCACTTTGACTCTGGCGGTGAACAGAAAAAAGAGGACCCTGTCCAATCAAAATTAAACGATATTTTGGCCCAAATAAAGTCCGACAAAGTGAAAAAGATACTCTCCGCCCATTTTCAGGATATCCTAGATTTGTTGGCAGATAAGACTCACCTGGCGATGGGGCCTATCCGGTTGACGCTTGAGGTCTTATTGAAGGAAAGCAGTTTGAAGATTGGCATCAGTCTTGTGGATGAAAACGGAAAAAAGACCTTATACAAACTGATTAACGAGACAAGGAGAAAAAAGCGGTATCCAAAAACAATCGATGATCAAATGCACAACATTAGAACGATGTCGAACAGTTCCCTTCATTATAATGCGCTGGAAGAATATATAACGATTGATGAGGCGGAAGTGAAAGAACTGTTTGCTCAGCTATTGAACATTATTGAGTATTTCGTGAAGCGGTTCGGGTTATAGCGGGATATGGAAATAAGCAAAGTGGACGGAAATCCGCTTTGCTTATTTTTTCGATATCTACTGCTAATCGAGGACAACCTTTTTCAGGATGACTTGTGTCGTTTTCGTAAGTTTTTCAGGTATGGCTTCTTTCTCAAAAAATGTAACCTTCCCAATCTCCTTCTGATCTGGATTTATATCTCCATTAATGCTCTCAGCAAAATATAAAGCCATCACACTATACACCTGATCGCCATTTGGATACACATGGTAAAAATCTTCCTCGGAAAACACATCATAGAGGGATAGGTCGTCAGCTGAAGTGCTCAATTCCTCTTTCAGCTCCCGGATTGCCGTTTCCTTCAATGTTTCACCGGGTTCCATGTAGCCGCCCGGGATTCCCCAATCGCCGGTATCTTTCCGGTATTCCAGCAGGATTTTTTCCATTCATTCTTACCAATACACCGGCACTGGCAAGGATAAGCGGACGGTTTCCTGCGAGCTGGCGAATGTCTTCGATATAACCCATTCCTGATCACCCTTAAATTGTGAAATTCACCGTTAAGACGATCCTTTACCTCTTTTTCCAATTCTCAACATTTTTACACACAGTCTATTTACTTTTTCACAAAACTACCGATATATGTAATATCCATCTTTTTTTTGAATTTGAAGTAGGTCTTTAGGAGTGGGATCAATGTCTGGAAAATCCGTGAAAGATAGAATTCTCGTTCTGCCCGATTTTCAGGACGAGAACCATAACAGTGCTGATTTATACCGCTTTATCAGCACGCACATGAAGGTTTACAAAAGCGGCTGCGGCAAGGACAGTCCATTGATTGTTCCCCCTGACTATGTGGATATGACGCCTCCGGATATCATCCAGTCGTTTGAGGCGAACGGCAATGTCATACCTGAAAGTTCGTTATATCATTTGCTTGGCGGGGAGAAGGCTGACCTTCAGGCGGGGGATCTATCTGAGCGGATTCAGGAGATGCTTGAGCAAGTGAAACAGGTGAAAAGGCTTGAGCAGTCGGCCGGCATGCACTCCCCTTATCACGCGGACTACATACCGGATCATTTCCGGCTTTTACAGGATAGGCTGCCGGCTTTTTCGGAAAACGGAGGCAAACTCCCGGTTCTTTCGATTCATAAGGAGGCGGGGCTTTCGCTGGATGGTTCGCATATTGCCGAAATGGGCCGGCAGGATGACTGGATTCTCCAGCTGATAAGGTTTTTCTGGGCGATTTCAGCAGAGCATTTTGTCATTGATGCGGAGCGGCTCAGCTATGATGCATTCCTTTTTACAAAGAAAGGGAAGCTCGCTGCGTTTACTGATTATGGGCTGCTGTCACATTATCCTGCCGGCGGGAACAGGGCGGATGCCGTCAATGAACATAACCTGCGGGCGTTTGCGGGGCTGCTTTCGCTGTTCTGGGACTACTATTCAAGGGTCCCCTCAGATGGAATGGTTGACCATTTCGCAGTATGATTCCCGTTTTCAAAAGCTGCAGGATCGTCTGAAGGACCCGAACGAAATCAGATTCAGCAATTTTAAAGAGGTATTTTCATACTTTGTGAACCAGGAGGCCCCTGCTGACCCGGGAGAAAAACGGATTGGCATTTTTCTCGATGTCGCCAATTTGTATACCGATCTCCATGATCTTGAGGTCGATTACCGCCGCTTATTTACGGTCCTGTACGGGATGGAAGGGAAAAAGCAAATCAAAGACCGGTTCGCTGTCTTTTTCCAGCCGGTTTATGAAAGTGCAATGAAGACGGAGGCGTTTAAAAAGAGGCAAAATGTCCTCGCCGCAAAGCTGGAGGAACAGGGGTTTGAGATCATCCTGGCCGGCAATGAGAAGGCGAAAGCGAAGCAAATGGTTGGAGGGGAAGCCCATGATGCCGATGACAACAAGCTGATTCAGCGGATGGAAGAGCGGCTGGGGCGTTTGACTGAAATATTGCTGTTTACCGGGGACAAAGATTTTTATGAGATCTTGCAAACGTACAAGACTGCCGGCCGGCGGGTGAAGGTGATTTCGACCCACCCGGATTCTACGTCGAACAGGATCAGAGAAGGTTTCGATCATTCATACATAACCGATTACTGGGATTGCATCCATTTCTAAGGAGGTTTCATCTATGTCATTAATCCCTGATGATATGCTGTCAATTATTATTATTGCAATTGTACTTACCGTTTTAAGCTATGTGACGGTGCTTGCAATCCGTACGAACAAACGGATTTTCACGTTTCTTAATAAGGAAAGCTCAGCCATCAAAGATCATCCCCAGGATAGTGCCCTCTTGAAAGAACTGCATTATAAGTTCGGTGAAATGAAGGAAAAAATGGAGAATGACGTGAACCTGGAGACCTTTTTGGAAGAGTTCATGGCTTCTTACAAAGTGGTGAATACGAAAAAGCCGATTGTGCAGGAACTGAAATTGATCCAATTGAGCAGTTCGATCACGATTTTAATCGGGGTGCTCGGAACATTCATCGGGCTTGTCGTCTCGCTGCAGGGCATTGAAGAAACGCTGTCCGACCAGTCGATTACAAGTGTGCTCGACGGCATCCATACCGCGTTTTATACAAGTATCCTCGGCATCCTGGCTTCAATTGCGATCAATGTGGCTGCAACAAGGTTCTACTATTCGCAGGACCTGCTTCAGAAAGTGATGCTCCAGCTGGAGAATTACCTGTCACGCGAAGATAAGAAAACGGTCAGCCTGCGCCTGATCGACTCGATGGATGAGGTGAAAAATGCGGTTGAAAACATGACCCAGTCGTTCATTCAGCTGCAAAACTTTTCGTCCCACTTTGAGAAGGCGACGAGCAATCTGAACGAGTTCAATGAAATGTTCAGCACGAACACGCAAACGCTGAGCCGGCTGTTTGGGAATATGGAGGAGCAGACGTCCCGTTACAATGAACAAATGGCAGGCATCAACGACAGGTTTGATGGGCTGCTTGCATTTTTGGAGGACCAGAACAGCATTCAGACAGCATCCGTCGACACGATGAAAACGACAGCTGATCAGCTGATGGATTTTTTTGCGTATCAGAACGATATACAGGAGCAAAACCGTGTCTCCATGCAGGAGCTGGCTGCTTCCATGTCCGGGGCTGAAAACCTTCTTGCCTCCTATTTTGATGAGCAGCTCGAAAAACAGAACGATTCCTTTGAAGCGATGACGGAATTCTATAATGAAACGATGGTGTCGCAGCGGGAAATGCTGTCTGTCCAGAAGGCGGTTGAAGAGAAGAACGAGAATTATATCCGTAACGTCGAGCAAGCCACGACAACGATGAAGGACATTCTGGAAACAAGCTCGTTTGATAATATCGCGGAGATCACAAAGACGTTTTCCGCCAATATGAACGACATGTTCGGCCAGTTCCAGCTGCTGATCGATTACTTCGGCACGATCGATCAGACCCAGGCGGAGTACCGGTCTTTCTATGAACAGGTGGTCGATTACACGAATCAGCAGGAAGAATCGCAGCAGCAATACCATGAGCAGTTCACGATTTACATGGAAAACTTCAATGAAAACAGCAAGGAAATGAATGATGTGCTCAGCCAGACGAAAGCGTACCAGAAGGCGTTTATTGCGAACAACGAGGCGCTGACGGAAGAGATGGCGAACCTGATCAATCATTCGCAGGGCATGCTGTCCGACAGCAAAGCGCAAATGAATGAGCAGCAGGAGAAGCTCGGCTCGACGCTGAATGAATTTGTGACGCTCACAACGACAAGCATGGAAACCCTTGTCACGAAGCTGGATGACAACCTGGGCGGCAAGATGGAACGGAGCCTTGAGGCGTTCCGGATCCATGTCGAGATGACGAATAAAATTCTCGACAAGAAGATGGCGTCCCTTGTCGAAGCGAACAGCATCCACCATGAGTTCGAGTCGTTCAACTTGCAGCGGCTGCAGCAGTCTTTGTCCGACCTGGAAGCAAGAATCGGCCAGCTGACCGATGGGCTGGATAAATTACAAACAGAAAAAATGATGGCATGATTACGGGGGCTGACATAAATGAATAAAAAATACAGGCGGCTTCTTGCAAATGACTCAAAGGAAAATGATTTCTGGCCTTCATTCACGGATTTGCTCACAACAATCCTGCTCGTGATTTTACTGGTCTTGCTCGGCATCATTACGAAGGAACAGCTGGAAGCGAAAGCGAAAGGCGAGGAATTGGAGGCGCAGGCGGCGAAAATTGAGCAGCAGGAAGAAGTCATCAATTATTTGATGGGTGTCAAAAAAGAAATCATTGAGGACTTGATTGCGGAATTCGAGAAAACGGATTTGAAAATGGAAATTGACGAGAAAACAGGGGCGATCAAGTTCCAGAATGACCTTCTTTTTGAAACGGGGAAATCGGACATACGGCCGGAGTTCAAACAGCAGCTCCAGTCGTTCATCCCGACCTACATCGATATCATTTACGGCAAGTATTCCGAACACCTGGCGGAAATCGTCGTGGAGGGGCATACGGATGATGTCGGCCAGTTCATGAATAATCTTGAGCTGTCGCAAAACCGGGCCTTTAGCGTTGTCCGCTATGTACTGAGCGATGAATTCGGCGACTTCCCATATAAGGGGGAAGTGAAGGATGTCATCACCGCCAACGGCCGTTCCGAAAGCCAGCTGAAATACCTTGATGATGACAAAAAGGAAGTCGACCGGAAAAACTCGCGGCGCGTTGAATTCAAGTTCAGGCTGAAGACGAATACGGAGTGGGACAAGCTCTTTAATGATGTGGAAGGGGCGGAGTTTGTTGAAGGCGCCTGACCGGCGGTAAGAAAGAAGAATGGGGGAATAAAACATGACGGCTAGAGAAGAAAGCATTGTGGACAGCTTAAAAAAGCGGCTGACAGATGAATTTTTCAAAATCGAGAAAAACGATAATCTCACGCCTGACCAAAAGGCCGACAAGATTATTTTCACTACTTCTGCCCTCTGTGCAGGCATCGCCCTGCAGCCGATCCCGTTTGCGGATATGGCCATCCTGACACCAATCCAGATTTTCATGGCGAAAAAGCTCGGGGATGTGAGAGGGCTCCCGATGACAAAGGAAAAAGCGGCTGAAATCGTAAAAGTGGTCGGCGGCGTCATCGGCCTCGGCTTTGCCGCCCAGCAGACGGCGATCGGCCTGTATAAAATCGGCTTGCCGGGACTTGGCGGCTTCATGTCGGTTCCGCTCGTTGCGGGGCTGACCTATGGAATCGGGAAAGCGGTCGATACGTATATGATCATCACAAAACAGGGCCGGACGCCGACTGCTGATGAGATTAAAAAGGTTTTCCGCCAGTCCAAAAAAGAAGGCAAGAAAATCAAGCCGAAGCTGCTGAGCGGATCAGAAGGGCAAGCGGATGAAAATAAATAACATCAAAAAGGTCGTCAAGAAAAACTGGGACGAGCTCGGAATCGCCGCTGCACTCGCTGATTTCCTGTCTTCTGGACCGGCGGATGTTGATGCAGACCAGGCGTATGTTTTGGATGCGCTGAAGCGAAGCAACAGTGACCTGGCGGATGCGAACAATGAAGAACTCCATGCTTACGTATCCTCCCTTGATGAGGAGCAGCTCGTCGGCCTTGTGAACAACGTAAAAGGAATTGCGCATGAAGTGTATTACGTCGAGATGGAAAACGAAGACGGGGATACGGTTGAAGCATACATGTTTGAGTCCACCAATCATCCGGATTACGATGTTTCCCTTTATGACAGCGAAACGGGTGAGACGACAGATATCCAGTTAAAAGCAACGGACTCTGAGTTCTATGTCCAGACTGCGGTCGATGAAGTGGGTGCCGACCAGGTCTATGTGACGGAAGAGCTCGCCGGAAAGATGGGATTGCAGAGCACCGGCATTTCAAACGAAGAGCTGACGCGCGATGTGGAAGAGGTTGTCGATAATCTGATGGAGGATCACTCGCTCTGGAACTACGTGCCGGCACTATCGGCGTGGTCGATTGCCCTCATTATCGCTTCGCTGACGAAACGGTATCAGCAGGGCGAAATCACCCGGAAACAGTATTTGCGGATGCTCGGTGTGTTCGGCGGGGCGAAGGTGATTAAAATTGGGGTGATTATTGGGCTGCTGTCGATTCCGATTGTGAATGTGGCGACGGGTGCGGTGCTTGTGATGAAGATGATGAAGTCGGTTCGGGATGTGTATGCGGTGTGAAAGTTTTCGTGACTTCTCATATCCTGCTACTATCCTATATTGTTAGGCGGCTTATTTTCTAGTATTGTTAGAAAGAAGTATCTCAATCGTCTCAAAACGATTGAAGGAAAGGATTCGTAAGCATATGAAAGAAGTCATAATATTTCTTGCCGAGATTGTTAACATTTCCCACGATTTGTTGCTTGTGATCACAAAGCAGATTGGCCTGGACTTAACAGATAAAGATTTGCATTTCTGGGTGATCGGGATTTTTGGGATTGTGTTTTTCTTTTTTGTGCATGAGCTTTTCAAGGTGATTTCAAGGTGGAGTATAACGGTGATATCATTCATTTATACATTTACACTGCTTGTTGTACTCGTCTTTGCGATTGAAATCCAGCAAAAGATTACCAGCCGCGGGAATATGGAATTCCAGGATGCGGTGATTGGTTTATGGGGCTTTATTGTATTGTTTGCCAGTTATCAGGGTGTAAAGCTTGCGATATATTTTGGAAAGAAATTGTATCATTTTATGAAAGAGCGGTATTTTATCAGTAATAAAGTTGAGTAAGTTTGCGGTAATAGAGTTATAGTGAAAAGGCAAATAAAAGCTGGCAGTCGTATCAGTTGAACGAATGCTGGCTTTTTTAATGATTAATTGTTTTTATTTGCCGCTCATACGCATCTTCTTGATTAGTAATTGAACTTGTGATTCTTTTAAGTAGTGAAAAACATTCCTTTAAGATGTCCATATGACCAACTTCCTGCTTATATAAGATATATTGTGATGAGAGTTATTCTTATCACCATTTGCTGAGTAACCATTTCGTTATGGGGTTCCAGCAGCAGTTTTCTTGGTTAGGCGGTGACTGTAAGTAGTTTTGAAGTGTTTTGATCTGGTGATGAAGAGAGAAGAGGGCTTGGGCAAAAAAAAGAGCCGCACTTATGCAGAGCTCCGCTTTACACCGCATCTTATACAGCGGTTGGTGTAATAGTCCATTTTGTGGTTCTTTTTAAAGTGACATACCAATCCTTTGAAAATATTCAACTAGACCAACTCCCTTAATTATTACAGGCAGCCCAGCCATCTTAGGATAAGCCCCTTAGATCTGCAGCTTTGCGTCCCACCCTTTCGGAGGGTTTGCCTTTGTCTGTTTGAATATTCTGCCTTAGGTAAATTATACCAACTCATTCGAGAGGATGAAACGAAAACCGTAGGACAAATACTTCCATACTCTTCCTTTTTAGCCCGGCATTCGACATGCTTCCATACCCTCATAAAGGAAAGGTACCCGAAAAAATGATAAGATAGACTGAAAGCAAGTCAATGGAGATGTCTACATGTTAATGAGAAAAATTCCGTGGTGGGGGTTTACCGCCGCTATCAGTATATATGTCATAGCCCACTTTGTTTCATTGATATGGGAAAATGGATTTTTTCTAGGGATTTTGTCGATTTCAGGCATTGCAGGTCTGGCTTTTGCGCTGCTGCTTCTAAGTGTGAGAGCGGTCATTTTGCCTGCCTTTTTAATCATCCTCGCTGTGGGAATCAGCTTTACGGATTCCCAGCTGGGCCTTAGTCAATTGATCTGGGAAGGCGCCAGAGGAATGCGGTCGCTCATCCCGATGGTCATGATCATTCCGATTGTCGGCTGGGTGCTGAAGCAGGAAAATTATGTTGAGGATACGATCTTGCTGCTCAAGAAGCGCTTAACGAATGGAAAAGCGTTTTATTTTGTGCAAATGTTCCTGACACAGATCATTTCCTTCTTCCTTTTGTTCGGTTCGATTCCGGTTGTGTATCAAATCGTACAGTCTTTTTTTGCCAAACAGGATACATATGCGTGGAAGATGTTCAAGTCGACAGCGGCACTCCGGGGCTTTGCGCTTACACCGATCTGGGTGATCAGCATTCCGAGTTTCGCTTATGCCGTCGAGACGCTGAATGCTTCGTTGACACTGACGTTGCTTCAAGGCTTTGCTTTTTCATTGGCCGGCATTTTGCTATCTGTCCTTTTGTTGCATCTTTATGAAAAGAGGCAGGGTGTATCCTTTTCTAAAGAGATAGGGCGAGCGATCGAGGAGGCTGAGGTGAAAGCGGACGGCGAAGGGAGCCGATACCGGAATCCAGTGGAGTTTGTTGTGCTGTTCGTGTCGCTGTTGGCATTGACTTTGCTTGTCAACGCGCTTGTTCCGGTCGGTTTGCTGACGGTCATTCCGCTTGTCGTCGCGGTGTGGGCGATTTCATACTTTATTGTCAAACGGAAAATGCCGGTGTTTTTTGAGGAAGCAGCGCTTTATTTTCGCAAAGGTATTGCGACAAAGTCACAGGAAACCGGGCTGCTGTTTTCAGCCGGGCTGCTGATTGTAGCGATGAACGAGACAGGGTTGTCGGTTGATTTGATGCAAGGTTTGTATGACTTCACCGAGCATGTGCTTGGGCTTAATTTCTTATGGGTGCTGCCGGTCATCGTTCTCGCGCTCGGATTTGTCGGAATCGGGCCGCTGACTGTGGCGGTGCTGATTGCAGGTGTGGTGAAAAGCATCCATCTGCCGTATCCTCCAGAGGTGATTGTGCTTGCGATGACGCTTGGCAGCGCTTTGAGCATCATGCTGTCACCGCTGATCATACCGGTGATTTTGTTCAGCAGCATTAACCGGCTGAGTACGTTTGAGAATAGCATTAAGTTTAATTGGAAGTTTGCGGTGTTGTTTTATTTTTTGGTGGAGGCTTATTTGCAGATGTGGTAAGTCCGGCTGACGGCGCCCGGGACTCAGTGCTTTGCACTGGGGGCCCGGGCTGTTTTTTATGATGAGAGTAGGTCTAAGGGTGCGAAGGAACCGGAATACAGTCACTCCTTATTGCTCATTTTGCTGTCTTAATCAAGAGATTAATATAATCGGCCTCCAAAATATTTTATACTTAATTTGGAAGAAACGATTCCAAATTTTGCTGAATGGGAGGCTGGTTGCGTGAAGACTGCCAAAAGGATTCGAATGAGCAGTTTTGCATTAGCTGTCTTGCTGTTGGTTAGTACATTTGCAGGTCCGCTAATGCCGCTGTATGCAGAAGAAGCGCCAGGAGATCTTATTTTTTCAGAGTATGTTGAAGGCAGCGGTTATAACAAGGCCATTGAGATTTATAATGGTACCGGCAGTTCTGTCGATCTATCGGACTATTTGGTTGAATTATATGCAAATGGAAGTTCAGTGCCTACTGGTACATATAATCTTTCGGGTACACTGGAATCCGGTGATGTATTTGTTATCGCCAATAGCCAGGCTGGAGAAGCGGTGAAAGCCCGGGCCGATGCTGAAAGCGGTATCACCAATTTTAATGGTGACGATGCCCTTGTATTGAAGAAGCAGGACAACGTGATCGATTCAATCGGACAGGTTGGCGTAAGGGATTTGTTTGGTGCTGATGTGACACTAGTCCGCATGGCAAGTGTCACTGCAGGTGACACCGATCCTTCAGATGCCTTTGACCGCTCTGCACAGTGGGAGGTATTCTCTAAGGACACGTTTGACTACCTCGGTTCCTATGAGATGCCTGAGACGGAGCCTGTCGAACTGCAAACCATTGACAATGCCCGCCAGGCTGATAAAGGAACAGAGGTGAAAGTGCAGGGGATAGTTACGGCTTCATTTGAAGCAGGCGGACAGACGAATTTATTTATTCAGGACCACACAGCCGGAATCATTGTGCGGGGCCCTGTACTGGCGCCAAAGATTGGTGATGAGATCACTGCGCAGGGTGAAATGTCCAGCTATTACGGCATGGAGCAGATCCTGGCTTCGTCGATGAATGTGGAAGTCGTACAGGCAGAACAAGGCGTGCCGGAAGCACAGCCTGTGTCTTCTGCTGATTTTTCCAATGAAAACGGCGAAGCAATTGAGGCAGAGCTGGTTGAAGCCGGCGATGTCGAAATAGTATCCGTCAACCAATACGGGGATTATACTGCCAGAGATGAAAACGGCGCGTTCCTTATCACGCCGGAAGAAGACAATCTAGTTCAAGTGGGGGAAACATATGAGCTTGTCCGCGGTGTAGTCAATTACAGCTTTGGTGCATATAAATTGGTTCCGCGCGATCGGTTTGATGTGATCGATGTCGTTTTTTCTGTAAAAGCGGATCCGGCAGACGGAACCATTTTTGCAGGGACACCGGTTGAATTGATGACAGCGGAGGAAGGGGCTTCCATCCATTATACACTTGATGGAACCGACCCGACGGCTGCCAGCCAAACGTATGAGGGACCGATTGAGCTCACAGAAAATACGGCCGTCAAAGCGGTGGCTGTCCGTGCAAATGGGGAAACAAGTGAAATCGTCGAATTCACGTATAAGATCCTGGCACCGATCGAGGAAGCGAAGATCCATGATATTCAGGGTGCAGGACATTTTTCGCCATATGAAGGGTACAAAGTGGAAGATGTTGAAGGGATTGTCACAGCATTGGACGGCAGGAACGGATTTTACATGCAAGAGCCTGAGCCCGACAATGATATCGCCACTTCTGAAGGGATTTACGTGTACAAGCGCGGCTCAGGTGTTGAAATCGGCGACCTCGTTTCTGTTACAGGTGAAGTGAAAGAATGGCGCGAGGATGGCTACAGTGATGCGAAAGACTTGCTGACAACGCAGATTACGGCACATGAAGCGGAAGTGGTTGAGTCTGGAGTTGCGGTGCCGGCTCCAATCGTCATTGGGGAAGACAGGGTGCCTCCAACTGAAGTCATTGAAGATGACGAAATGAACACATTTGACCCGGAAACAGATGGACTGGATTTTTATGAAAGCCTTGAAGGCATGCTGATCCAGTTGGATGACCCGAAGATCACCGGGCCGGAAAAATACGATGAAGTGCCGGTTTTTGTTGAAACAAGCAAGCACCAGCTGCGCACGGATGCAGGGGGGCTGCTCATTTCACCGGAGGATTACAATCCGGAACGCATGCTTATTGATGTGGATGGGTATGACTTGAATGTTAAAACGGGTGATTACTTCGACGGCGCCGTTACCGGTGTTGTAAGCTATGATTACAGCAACTTTAAAATCCGGCCGGTTGGTGCATTGCCGGAAGTGGTGAATGGCGGAACGGACCGTGAAGTGACAAAGCTGAAGGGCTTGAAGCCGAAGCTGACAGTTGCAAGCTACAATGTGGAGAACTTCTCAGCTGCAACTGACCCGGAAAAAGCTGCGAAAATTGCCGAGTCAATTGTTTACAACCTGAATACGCCGGATATCATCGGTCTCGTGGAAATGCAGGATAATAACGGGCCTGAAGATGACGGCACCGTATCAGCTGATAAAAGCTACCAGGTTTTGATTGAGGCGATCAAGGATGCCGGCGGGGCGGAATATGCCTTCACTGACATCGCCCCTGTTGACAAAATGGACGGCGGGCAGCCGGGTGGGAATATCAGAGTCGGATTCCTGTATAACCCGGACCGTGTTTCGCTGCCTGAAAAGCCGAAAGGGGATGCTACAACGGCAGTAGGAGTTGATGAAAACGGCTTAACGCTCAACCCGGGCCGTATTGATCCGATGAATGAGGCTTTCGACGATTCGCGCAAATCGCTTGCCGCCGAATTTGAATTCAATGGGGAAAAGGTTATCGTCATTGCCAATCACTTCAATTCAAAAGGCGGAGACGGTGCGCTGTTCGGCGCAGAACACCCTGTTGTGCTCGGCAGTGAAGTCCAGCGCCTGAAGCAGGCAGAAGTCATCAACGGCTTTGTGCAGGAAATACTTGCTGAAGATCCAAACGCGAATGTAGTCGTTCTCGGGGATTTGAACGATTTTGAATTCTCGGCGCCGGTCGATCTGCTTGAGGGAGATATCCTTACAAATATGATGGAGAAGCTGCCGGCTGAAGAGCGGTATACGTACATTTACCAGGGCAATTCCCAGGTGCTTGACCACATTTTGGTCAGCAATAACCTGGCCCATCGGACGAAAATTGATTCTGTGAATATCAATTCGGATTTCTCCTATGCAGATGGACGTGCGAGTGACCATGATCCGGTACTGGCACAGGTTCATTTTAAAAAAGCGAAATAAGAGCAGTGTATAGTGGTGCCTGCCCTTGCGGATATTTTCGCAAGGGCGGGCATTTTATTATATTTATATAGTAAGTAAAATGATGAGCATCTTTAGATATTCAGATGACTTTGTTAATAAGAAGACGCAAAACCGCTTTAAATCAGTAAAGGAACATAAAGGTCCTGGTAGTAATTAGAGAAACGAAATAGTTTAATATTCCTACTAGAATAACAAACTATTAGTACAAAAGTATTATTACAATGGTTATAATTTTCTGATAAATTAGAATTATCGGTAATTACCAGTAAGTTCTATTTTTAGGGAGTAATTACGATAATTTTGAATTTACGGAGGGGGAAGAGTGTTGAAGTTACCTAAATTTTTGTCAACTGCAGCAGTGCTGGCATTAAGTGTAGGCATGTTGGGGACAAGCATGCCTGCAGTTAATACGAGCGCAGCAAATCAGGATGTACAGTCTCCTGAATTACAAGCCCATGAATCCCATACATACGGGGGTGCGCCTGTCGACCTGGCGCTCGCAAATGATGAGCGGCTTATCGAAATGCTGAAAAACGGAGGCAAAATCGCAAGCGATGCGACTCCTGCTGAAGCTGAGAAAGCGCTGAATGAGTTTTTAAAGAAAAAGGCTGAAGGGCTGGCACAGGGTAAAGGCGAACTGGATGGTAAAAGGGAAAAAGTTTTAAATGAAATGAAGGAACAGGCATCTGAAAATGGATTGGTGAACGGTAAAGGCAATAAGCTTGGCCACTCCAAAGAAGTTAAGGGTGTTGAAGAGGAAGAATGGAATGGGGGACAGCGGGTCGATAAGGTTCTCGCCCTTTTGATCGAATATCCTGATTTCCCTGCGTCTTCCATTAAAGCTGAAAACACCGATATGTACTATGATGAATATGTGAAAGAGCATTACACGGATATGTTGTTCAGCGATAACGGCTATGAAGGGCCTAATGGTGAAAACCTTGTGTCCGTGAAACAATTCTATGAAGAGCAATCCGGCGGCAGCTATTCCATCGAAGGGGAAGTGGCCGGATGGTATAAAGCATCAAAACCGGCAGCTGCATATGGCGGAAATAACAGTAACGATAACGATAAAGACGCCCGCGGCCTTGTAACAGAAGCGCTGATGGCGGCAGCAGCAGATCCCAATCTGGATTTGAACCAGTATGACCAGGAGGACCGGTATGACCTTGATGGCGATGGAGACTACCGTGAGCCGGATGGCTTGATTGACCATTTGATGATCGTCCATTCCTCAGTCGGTGAAGAGGCCGGCGGCGGACAGCTTGGCGGAGATGCCATTTGGTCCCATCGCTGGAGTCTTGGCGGAGTTACACCTCTTCCTGGGACAGAAGCTGAAGTTCCTTACTGGGGCGGAGCAATGGCGGCTTATGACTATACAATCGAACCGGCTGACGGGGCTGCGGGTGTATTCGCACATGAGTATGGCCACGATTTAGGCCTGCCGGATGAGTACGACACCATTTATTCCGGTGCCGGCGAGGCGGTAGCCTACTGGTCGATTATGGCGAGCGGAAGCTGGGCCGGGGACATTCCTGGCACCGAACCGACCGGCTTCAGCGCCTGGTCGAAAGAGTTTTTGCAGGGAACGATGGGTGAAAGCAACTGGCTGACGGGCCAAACCATTGATGCAAAAGATGTTAACAGCAAAGGTATTGAAGTCCTCCTTGATGAGGCGGTTACGAAAGGCAAAAATAACGATGCTGTCCGTGTTGACTTGCCAGGCAAGGTGAAAGTCATCAACACGCCGGCTGCGGGTGAATTTGAATACTACGGTGGCACCGGCGATGAAGCGGACCACAAAATGACGGCAACGGTCGATCTGACCAATGCCGGTAGTGCGACATTGGATTATGATGTGTGGTATAACATTGAAGAGCACTGGGATTTCGGCATGGTACAGGTGTCTGAAGACGGCGGCGAAACATGGACATCGCTGTCCACTCCAAACACAAGGTCTGATATTGTGGAAGATGGATATCCTGCCATTAAAGAAAACCTGCCAGGATACTCGGGCACAAGCGACGGCTGGATTCATGAGTCAATCAACCTGGAACAATATGCCGGCAAAGAGATCATGCTGCAGTTCCGCTATATGACAGACTGGGGCACGACTCTGGAAGGTATGTTCGTCGATAATATCAGCGTAAAGGCTGACGGCAGTGAAGTGCTCTTTGACGGAGCGGAAAATGAAGAGAGTGCGTTTGCCTTTGCCGGATTTGACAAGCATACCGGTTCATCCACTTCTCCACACTACTACTTGCTGGAATGGCGTTCCCATAATGGCGTTGATGAAGGGCTTTCCCACATCCGCCGCGGTGACAGCCTGATGACATACGATTCAGGCCTTGTTGTATGGTATGTCGATGAAGGGTATGACAACAACTGGACAGGCATGCACCCTGGCGATGGTTTCCTCGGTGTAGTAGATGCCGATCAGCATACGAACTACTGGAGCGATGGAGCCGCAGGTTCTACCCGTTACCAGGTGCACGATGCAGCATTCAGCCTGGACCAGACTGAAAAAATGTTCCTTGATTATACTGATTTGTACGGAATTACAATGACAGATAATCACACCAAACGCATACCATTGTTCGATGATAGTGCCGACTACAGCAACGCTGGCCTTGTCGATGCCGGCCGCAACGTGCCGGAATACGGCTTGAAGTTCCGTGTGACCGGCAAGAGTGCGGATGGAACGGTTGGTAAAGTATTAATATTTAAGTAAAAAGTATATCTTTTTAAAGAGTGCCTGATCCCTTTTCCAGTGGATCAGGCATTTTTTTGTGTAATGGACGGGAATGGCAGGTCCCTGTAACGACAGTGAGTGCCGACGACAGGTGCCTGTCACTCCCCGAATAATATTGTTTCACAAAGAAAAATACCCCGAATGTATTACGCGATTTAGACAATTTGGCACCTGTGAAAGTTGGTATCATTAAAGAAAGATGGTGAGACCAAGCGATGAAACAAATGATAAGGGAGGAGTTATCCTGGTGAAGCCAGCTATTTTCAGATTGCTCATTGCAGGTGCATTGATGATTGTGTTGTTTGCTATTCCGTCAGTGGGAGTCTTTGCTCAGAATGGGAACGAAACGGGGAGTCAGCAGTGGACATCGTATGACCGTGCCCCTGAATATGAAGTGGTGCATGAAACGGATATTTCGATCACAATGCGGGACGGTGTCATTTTGAATGCTGATGTATATCGGCCGGCGGCAAGTTCTGGCGATAAGTTTCCAGTGATCGTGACGCAGACGCCTTATAACAAAAATGCCCCGCTGGCAGCAGGAAATGAGTATTTTGTTCAGCGCGGTTATGTTCACGTTGTTGTCGATGTCCGCGGGACAGGCGGATCGCAGGGTGCATGGGATTCGTTCGGTGAAGCAGAGCAACGGGACGGTTACGAGATCGTCGAGTGGGCTGCCAATCAGCCTTGGAGTGACGGCAATGTCGGGCTGTGGGGCAACTCCTATATGGCGATCAATCAAATTTTGACCGCTTCTCAGCAGCCGCCCGGCCTGAAAGCGATTTTCCCGATTGTACCGATGGGTGATACATACCGGGATATCGTCATGTCAGGCGGCCTGGTCAATACAGGATTCATTCCGATGTGGCTGGGGCTCGTCAGTTCAACGAGCATCCTGCCGCCGACGTATACTGCAGAGGATCCGGTAAGAGCGACTACGACGGTAATCGGCCACTCTGCTTCGGCATTAAATTTTCAGACAAACACGTTAACCTCCGTGATGACAGGCGGCGAGGTGGCATATGACGGCCCGTTCCACCGGCAGCGCTCGCCGCTTGAAGTGGTGGATCAAGTTAACGTTCCGACCTTCATTGTCGGCGGTTTGCATGATATTTTTCAGCGCGGGGAGCCGCTTCTTTATGAAAAATTGAAGAAGAACGTGCCGGCAAAGCTTTTAATGGGGAATTGGACGCACGGCAATGTAGGTGAGGGTTTGCCCGCTGACGGGATTCCAGTCCTAGACCAGGTTGCTTTGCGGTGGTTCGATCATTATTTGAAAGGGATGAACACGAAGCCGCAGCAAATTCCGGATGTTACTCAGTTTGTGCTAGGTGAGGAACGTTTTGAAACACAGGTGGATTGGCCGCACCCGGATGCTGGGGCGGATAAATTTTATTTGCGTTCGGGAAACAAGTTATCAACGAACCCTCCGAATCATTCGGAATCTGCGGATATCATGCTCCAGGAGCCGGTCAACGGCATTTGTTCGAGCAGCACGAATCAGTGGCTGGCCGGTTTGGTTGATGCGGTGCCGTGTACGAAGGATAACCGGTTGACGGAACTGACCGAAGTCACATATACGACAGAGCCTCTGGCGGAAGATTTGAAGATATCCGGTCCAATCGGGGCAGAGATTAACATATCAACAACATCCAGAGATGCTGTTTTATCTGTAAGGGTGACCGATGTAGCTCCGGATGGAACCTCAAGAGAATTGACAGCAGGCTGGCTGGCAGCTTCATTCCGGGCAGTTGACGAGTCGAAGAGCCGCTACCTGGATGGAGAAAATGTTCAGCCGTGGCACCCGTTCACGAAGGATTCGGTGATGCCGGTTGAACCAGGTGAGCCGATGAAGTTGAATGTTGAAATTTTCCCGACCAATGCTATGGTCATAGCCGGCCACCGGCTGCGTGTGGCCATTGGGCCGAGTGATTTCCCGCATTCGGTTGCTCCGGCACCGATGCAGCTGGAGCAGCTCGGCGGCACGGTGAGTTTGCTGCATGATGACGGGCATGCTTCGTTTGTGACGCTGCCGGTTGTTAAATAGAATATTTCATTGCGTCTGGTCCCCACTGTTTAAAGCGGCGGGTGCCAGGCGCCTTTTTATGCATATCCCCTTTTTCATACCATATAATTTTTCAGAAAAGCCTTTTTAGGCGGGAAAAATTGGTGAAAAGGGGGAAAGTGTATGCTGACGAAGATAGCCGATGCATTTTCAGAAGCGGTCCGCAAATATTTGCCTGATGCATTCATCATCGCTGTGTTGATGACTCTATTTGTGCTGGCGGTTGCCGTCATCATGAATCCATCGGATGCAGGGACAATGGTCAAGTCCTGGGGAGAAGGTTTCTGGGTTTATCTGGCGTTTACGATGCAGATGGTGCTTCTTCTTATGACCGGAATGGCGCTGGCTGCCGTGCCGTTTATCCGGCGGGGGCTTGAAAAGCTGGCAGGCTTTGCGAAGAGTCCGAATCAGGCTTACGTTTTAACCTTCCTAATTTCGACAGCCGCTTATTATATTAACTGGGGGCTTGCTGTCATTGTCGGTGCCATCATTGCCAGGGAAGTCGGCAAAAGAAACAGGAATGCCCACTTTCCATTATTGGTTGCATCCGCCTATGCCCCGACGGTTTTGTATACTGCCGGCTTATCCAGTTCAATCGGATTGACGATTGCGACAGAAGGTCACTTTCTTGCTGATACAATGGGCGTGATCCCGACCTCAGAGACGATTTTCCATCCTTCTACTATTATGATTTTCATTGCTCTGGTCGTTACCATTCCAGTTTTCATTACGATGATGGCTCCCACAAAAAGGATTAAAGGTTATGATGGGAAGGATCCGGTTAAGGAAAGCCGCCGGGGATCAAATGCAACTCCGGCTGAGCCGCTGACACCTGCCCGCAAGCTTGAAACCACTCCTGTTCTGGGCATGGTTACAGGTGTGATCGGTTTTATCTATGTGATTTTTCAGTTCATAAACGGTCACGGCCTGGACTTGAATATTATCAATCTATTCTTTCTTTCTGCCGGGTTGTTTTTTCATCGTTCATTGGGGCAGTTTGCGGAAGCCTTCAAAGACGCGGCAGGCTCTATTTCGCCCATTATTTTGCAGTTCCCGTTTTATGCCGGAATCATCGCCGTATTGGGAAGCTCTGGCCTGGGCGCAGCCATTATAGACGGAATGAGAGCCGTCTCAACAACGGAAACTTTCAATCTGTTCACTTATTGGACGGCGGGTGTCATAAACATTCTTGCTCCGTCAGGCGGCGGACAGTGGGCACTGCAGGGGCCTTTGCAGGTACCGGCAGGAATGGAACTGGGCGTTGATCCGGCGATGATCGCGATGTCAGTCGGCTGGGGAGATGCCTGGACGAATTTGATCCAGCCGTTTTGGGCTTTGCCGATTTTGAGTGTGGTCGGTTTAGGTATCCGGGATATTATGGGGTACTGTATTTTATTGAGTATTTGGGTGGGGGTTCTTACGAGTGTTTTGATTTTCTTCCTTTACTGAGAAGGTGGATAAAGTGTAAAAAACCAGCGCTTTCACTTGAGTGTGGGAGTGCTGGTTTTTTGTGCTGGCGTTAGAGTATTGAACAACCATACTGTGCCGGAATCATAATAGCTAGTATGATGGGGATATTTTGTATTTCCATATGATTAGAAATGGAGATGTTGTCCTGGCGGCAATTCCGACATAGATGTCGGAAGCAACGCATGCCAGCGATTAGGCTGTTTCCGACACTTATGGCGAGTATTACCTTTTGACGGCATCGGCGACAGGTGCCTGTCACTCCCCGAATAATCTTGTTTCACAGCATTGTTCCACACACATACGATGACAAGTGACAGTCACCTCCCGAATAATCTTGTTTCACAAAAATGTTTCACACACAAAAAAACGCCGGTCCTCCGCTTGATGGACCAGTTTTTCAGTTCCACCATTCGACAGGTGCCTGTCACCTTGTTTAGCAGGAATTCGCTTCCGCATCTCGAAGCCTTACAGAAAGTAAGTCCGTTTTCATAACGACGATGAACGGGGTGAAAAGGGTTGAAAGATCGGGAGCGGTTGAAGGAAATGTGGGATCGGTTTGTGGCGGATGGGCAGTTGGATGGTGAGCTGGATCGGGTGGTGCAGGATTCCTGGATGCGGTCGAAGGCGTATCAAGTCGACCCGTTTCAAAAGAAAGGGAATCTGGCTGATAAGAAAGTATTATCGGAGAAGCAAAAGCAATTGATTGAGATTGCCTCTCCTCTTATGGAAGGACTGTATTCGATTGTGAAGGGCTCGGGTTTTCTCGTCATATTGTGTGACGGGGATGGAATCCTGACGAAGGTCATAGGTGATGACACAGTGAAACTCGAAGGAGAGTCCATCCTGTTTATGGAGGGTGCGGACTGGAGCGAGCAGGCAATCGGCACGAACGCGATCGGGACCTGCATTGTAGAGAAGAAGCCGCTGCAGATTTTTGCCAATGAACATTACGCGCAAATCTGCCATCCGTGGACGTGCTCGGCATCTCCGGTTTTTGATCCGGATGGGTCGGTTGCCGGGGTGCTGAATATGTCGGGTTCGTTTGAGAATGTCCATCCGCATACGCTTGGCATGGTGATGTCCGCTGTAAAGGCGATCGAGTACCAGCTGAAACTGATCGAGGAATCAGAAGTCCATTATTTCATGCAAAAGTACCTGGAGGCGACCACCAATACATTGACAGAAGGCTTGATCATCACCGATCAGAAAGGGAAAATCATTAAAACGAATAACCGGCTCCAGAAAATGCTTCGACTTCGGGATTCCGATTTACAGGGGAAAAAGCTGAGTGAGACCTTTTTGAATAAAACGTTCCGCCAGAAGAACCGGAAGATCCAGGACAAGGAAGTCCGCTTGAAGATGCCGGGGCGGAATTTTTCAGCGCATATGCTCGTCAATGTTACCCCGGTGTATGATTCCGAACAGCTGATCGGTTCGCTGGTTTCGATGAAGGAGATTCATAAAGTCAGGCAGTTCGTAAACCACCTTTCGGGCAACCAGGCGAAGGTGTCGTTTCAGGAGATGACCGGGAACCATCCGCGGTTCATCCAGAGGATTACGGATGCAAAGATGGCGGCTCACACTGACTCGAATGTTCTTTTGCTTGGGGAGAGCGGGACGGGAAAGGATATGGTTGCCCAGGCCATCCACAACGAAAGCTCCCGGAAGGATAAGCCTTTCATCGCCATCAACTGCGGCGGAATTCCGCGGGATTTGCTTGGCAGTGAACTGTTCGGGTATGCAGAAGGGGCGTTCACCGGTGCCCGGAAAGGGGGAAGCCCGGGAAAATTCGAACTGGCGGACGGCGGCACGCTGTTTTTGGATGAAATCGGTGAGATGTCGCTGGAGATGCAGGTGTTGCTGCTTCGGGTGCTCCAGGATAAGGAGATTGTCAGGATCGGCGGGCAGAAAGTCACGCCGGTGGATGTCCGGATAATTGCCGCAACCAATAAGGACTTGAAGCGGGAAGTTGAAAAAGGCAGTTTCCGGGAGGACTTGTATTTCCGCCTGAATGTCATGCCGGTCAATCTCCCGCCGCTCCGTGAACGGATTGAAGATATTCCGCTGCTGGTCAGGCATTTCGCCAATAAGCTCAGCACCAGGCTAGGGCGCGACATCCCATCGATTGACCCGGGTTATTTCGAACCGCTGTTCCGATACAGCTGGCCCGGGAATATCAGGGAACTGCAAAATGTCGTGGAGCGGTCGATGAACAGGCTGCGGACAGATGTTCTGACGTATGCCGATTTGCCGGAAGAGTTGAAAGATACGGCTCCGCTCGCTGAGAAAAGGGTGGAACTCCCTAAAAAAGATGAAATGAAAAAGATGGCGCTGCTCGAGTCGATTAAAGTAAGCAACGGAAACATGAGCAAGGCCGCCCGCCGGCTTGGCGTGTCGCGGAGCACGCTTTACCGGCAGATGCGGAGGTTCGGAATAGAAGAGAGAGTATGAAAGACTGGCAAAGGCGTACCTATCTTGAGTACGTCTTTTTTATATGGCTGAATCGGCTTCAAATGTGTTGCAAACTGTTGCAAAGTGTCCCGTTCTGACGGGACAACCTGTCCCAAAACGGGACACTTTTCAAAAATGCATCAGGAAAAAGCATCATTCTCCAAACTATTTGAAGTGCGGAAACCCGGGATTTTTTTCAATATTTTCAGAAAAATACAGATCATTCTTCAGGTTGGCATCATCCTTGCAATATATGTGAGCGGAACGATTTTTATAAAGGAGGAGAATGCGTTGACAGTACCTGTTGAAAAGTTGAAATGGATGTACGAGAACATGTATAAAATCCGTTATTACGAGGACACGATGGTCGAAGCATACGGGGAAGGGAAGGCACCTGTATTCAACATCGGGGCAGGGCCGGTCCCGGGTGAAATGCATCTTGCGACAGGGCAGGAGCCGGCGGCGGTGGGCATGTGCGCCCATTTGATTAAAGAAGATACCGTTACCGCCCCGCACCGGCCGCATCACCACGCAATCGCCAAAGGGGTCGATTTGAAAAAGATGACCGCCGAGATGTTCGGAAAAGAGACAGGCCTCGGCAAAGGAAAAGGCGGCCACATGCATTTGTTCGATCCGGAAGTGAAGTTTTCATGCGGAGGCATCATTGCGGCCGGGATCCCCCATGCAGTCGGTGCGGCCCTGGCGGCTAAGAAGAAAAAGCACGATTGGGTGGCGGTCGCTTTTATCGGGGAAGGTGCCGCCAACCAGGGTGCATTCCATGAGTCTGTCAATCTGGCGGCGCTCTGGAAATTGCCGTTCATCATTGTCGTTGAAAATAACAAGTACGGCATCTCTGTTCCGCAAACGGCTTCAACGTCGGTGCCATCAAACCAATTGCGGGCAAGTGCTTACGGAATCGAAGGCTTCCATGTGAAGGATAATGATCCGGTTGCGATGTACGAAGCATCTGAAGCTGCCGTCAAACGGGCCAGGAATGGCGAAGGGCCTGCAATCATCGAGATTGAAACGGACCGTTATCTCGGCCATTTCCAGGGCGACCCGGAATTATACCGTGATGAAAATGAAGTGACGATGCTGCGGAAGAATGACCCGATTCAGCGCCTGGCAAAAATCCTCACTGAGGAACATGGCATTTCGGAGGAAGAGATTTCCGCGATGGAAGCGAGGGCAAAACAGGAAGTCGACGAGGCTTACGCGTTTGCGAGGGAAAGTGCATATCCGGCACCGGAAGCGGCACTGGAGGATGTGTTCGTGCGAAATACATTCAGGAAGGAGCTTGTCTAAATGGAAGCGACGAAAAAGCGTGTACTGACAGGAAATAAAGCGATGGCAGAAGCCCTTAAGCTTGAAATGGAGCGAGACCCGAATGTATTCGTGCTCGGTGAGGATGTTGCAAAATACGGCGGGATTTTCGGCGCGACCCAGGGCCTTCTTGATGAGTTCGGATCTGAACGGGTAATGGATACGCCGATTTCTGAAACCGCATTCATCGGTGCGGCGATTGGTGCGGCGGCAGAAGGAATGCGCCCGGTCGTCGAGTTGATGTTCGTCGACTTTTTCGGTGTCTGCATGGACCAGATTTACAATCATATGGCGAAAATCCCGTACATGTCAGGCGGGAACGTGAAGCTGCCGATGGTGCTCATGACCGCTGTTGGCGGGGGCTACAATGATGCGGCCCAGCACTCACAAACGCTCTATTCGACGTTTGCCCATTTGCCTGGCATGAAGGTTGTCGCCCCGTCCACCCCATATGATCTGAAAGGAATGATGGCATCGGCCATTATCGATGACAATCCGGTTGTGTTCATGTTCCACAAAACACTGCAGGGCCTCGGCTGGATGGACCAGCTCGACGCCTCTGTCGGACATGTGCCTGAAGAGCGCTACACTGTGCCGCTCGGCAAAGCAAAGGTCGTCAGGGAAGGAACTGACGTCACGATTGTCGGCATCCAGATGATGATGCACCATGCCGTGGCTGCTGCGGACAAGCTGGCCGAACAGGGCATCCAAGCGGAAGTGATCGATTTGCGTTCGCTCGTGCCGCTCGATAAAGATACCATCCTGGAATCCGTGAAAAAGACACACCGCCTCATCGTCGTTGATGAGGACTACCGTTCATACGGCATGACAGCTGAAATTGCAGCGCTTGTGGCGGAAGAAGCGCTGTACGAACTCGAAGCGCCGGTGAAGCGGCTTGCCATTCCGGATGTGCCGATTCCATACAGCCGCCCGCTCGAGCAATATGTTCTTCCGAATGCAGATAAAATTGTTGCCGAAGCAGTGAAACTCGTAAACGAATAACGAGCAACAGGTTAGGAGGCCGTCATGTCAGTCGAAGTGAAATTGCCGAAAACATCCGAATCAGCAGATGAAAGCTTGATTGTGTTCTGGCACGTTGAAGAAGGGGATTCCGTTGCGGAAGGCGACACGCTTGTCGAAGTCCAGACGGAAAAAGCGGTGACCGAAATTGAAGCGCCTGCCGGCGGGCTGGTAAGCCGTATCCTGAAAAAGCGTGCTGATGTGGCAAAGGAAGGTGACGTCCTTGCGGTTATTTTAACGGAGGATGACCAGCAGGTTGAGGTTACCGGGAAAGGACGGGAGGAAAGTGGAAGGCCGGCGTCTCCGGCTGCGAGTACCAGTGAAGGACAGGAGGCGAGTGCGGGTCCAGGAAAACTTAAAGCATCGCCGCGGGTGAAAAAGCTGGCGCGGGACCTCGGAGTTGACCTGGCCGCCGTTATTCCGACAGGTCCTAATGGGAAGATCACCGCGGAAGATGTGGAGAAAGCTGCTTCTCCAGGGAACGGGGCAGCGGAAACGGAGCAAGGAATGACTGGGAATTCAACCTACGAGGACAAAACAGACAGGCCGGTGCGGGCGGCTCCGTCAGTCCGTCGTCTGTCCCGGGAACTTGGCGTTGATTTGAACAAGATACAGCCATCTGGGCCTGATAACCGGGCAACGCGCCAGGATGTTGAACGGTATGTGGAGCAGCAGGGAACGAGGCAGGGAAGGAAGCCAGATACAATGCCGGAGCAGCCTGCAGATAAACAAGGAAGTCCATGGGGAAACGAACGGCATAAACCGATGACGGGGATCCGTGAAGCGATCGCCAAGGCCATGGTCCATTCGAAACAGACGATTCCGCACGTCACCCATTTCGGTGAAGCGGACGTGACCCGCCTCGTGAATCACCGTGAGGAAATGAGGGGGAATGCGGAGGAACAGGGCATAAAGCTGACATACCTGGCCTATGCCGTAAAAGCACTCGTCTCGACCCTCAAAAAGTTCCCGGTGCTGAACGCGTCCGTGAATGAGGAGCAAAATAAAATCATTTACAAAGAGTACTATAATATCGGAATCGCCGTTAACACGGAGAGAGGACTGTTTGTTCCTGTTATCCATCATGCCGATCAAAAGGATTTGTTTGACCTTGCTGCAGAGATCAGCAAGCTTGCTGATAAAGCGAGAAGCGGCAAGCTGACTGCAGCAGAAATGGAAGGCGGCACCTGCTCCATTTCTAATATAGGTTCGGCCAAAGGGGGATGGTTCACCCCGGTGATCAACCACCCGGAAGCGGCAATCCTCGGAATCGGGACGATAGAGAAAAAGCCGGTTGTCAGAGAGGACCGGATTGAAATTGCACCTGTTATGTCACTGTCGCTGAGTTATGACCACCGGATCATTGACGGAGTTGCGGCGCAGGAGGCATTGAATGAGTTGAAAGCGAGTTTGGGAAGATTCGACGGGTGACAGGCACTTGTCGAAAAATGTTTGTTATACAAAACCGGCCCACCCTTAAAATCTGGATGGACCGGTTTTGCTTTTCCTTTCGACAGGTGCCAGGCACCTGTCGAATTTCTATAGAATTCCTAGTACACTACACCACTGCAGAGTTTTCTTTGATTCGATTCAGGAATTGTTCTGTGGCGAATGCGCTCATGCCCAGGGCAGCGGAATAGATGGAGAGCTCGGAAAAGTTTATTTCCAGGTTGTCCTGGTGATATTTCAATGTGTGGGTTTCCACTGATTTATGAATTGGCTCTTTTATCCACTTTGCTGCCATCGCCAACCGATTTCCGACGATGATTTGGTCAGGATTGAACGTGTTGATCAAGTTATTGATTCCGTAGCCGAGATTCCTGCCAATGTCAGTGAAAAGGGAGGTCACCTTTTCATCACCTTGATCGGCAAGGCTTATCAATGACTCAAGCGTAAGTCCGCTATCGGATTTCAGGTTCAGCGATTGGGCTTCCTTTAGTAAAGTGTTTTCTGAAGCATACGTTTCCCAGCAGCCTTTGCTGCCGCAGCTGCATGGTTTTCCATCCCTTTCAATGATCATATGGCCGCTTTCACCTGAGAAGCCGTTTCTTCCCCGATATAGCTCTCCGTTCAGAACTAAACCGACACCAATTCCTATACCTGCAGAAATATATACTAAATTATTGAATTTGCGGCCGGCACCAAACTTTTTTTCTCCGTATGCGCCTGCATTCGCTTCATTATCCATTGTAACCGGGAGTCCGTATGCCTCTTCAATGTCATGCTTCAATTCAAAGTTTCCCCACTTGATATGGGGGACCATCAAGATTTTTCCGTTTTTGTCGACGATACCAGGCACGCCAATTCCGATTCCGACCACTCCATAGGGGCTGACAGGTGTTTCTGCAATCAGCTCCTGGATGATCCCTTTTAAGTGGTTGAGCAAATCTCCATAATTTTTAAATTGAAAAGAAGTTTGTTTTTCGGTGACCAGGCTCCCGCTCAAGTCGGTCAGTGTACCGAGGATGTAATTGACGCCGAGGTCGATGCCGATTGAGTAGCCGGCTGTCTTATTGAATAACAGCATCACAGGTCTCCTGCCGCCTTTTGATTTCCCGATCCCTGATTCATAAATAAGCTGCTCTTCAATCAAATCGCTGACAAGGGAAGAAACTGTGCCTTTATTCAATCCGCTCTTTTGGGAAATTTCCGCTCTTGAAAGGGGACCGTATTTTTTTACCATCTCCAGCACGATGCCTTTATTCAATCGTTTAACGAATTGTTGGTTTCCGGTTTCTATCATTTTTTCGCCGCCCTTACTAAAATGTTTAACTAATAAGATAATTCTATTATAAACTTAGTTTATCCAATAGACAAACTAAGTTTCTGGTGATATACTCGTTTGTGAAAACGCTTAAAAATTCAAGGGGGGACCTAAATGAAACGTATGCCTAAGTCTTTACTGATGCTATTAGTGAGTGTTGGATTGTTGTTTGCCATGACGGCCTGCGGGCAGGATACTGCAACGAATAATGGAAATTCCGGCGGTGATGGAGAAGGAGGCGGAGATGAGCAGGTTAAGATTGGTCTTGCCGTTTCTGACTTGACTTTGGAAAGGTGGCAGCATGACCGGGATATCTTTGTTGAAAAAGCAGAGGAGCTCGGTGCCGAAGTATTGGTTCAGTCTGCCAACGGTGACGATTCCAAGCAGATGGCACAGGTTCAAAACATGCTGTCTCAGGGAGTGGATGCGCTTGTCATCATTGCGAACAACTCTGATGCTCTATCCACAGTCGTTGACCAGGCCAATAAAGAAGGTGTGCCTGTTCTTGCTTATGACCGGCTGATTAACAACTCAGACGTATCGGCATATATATCATTTGATAATGTCCGCGTGGGTGAAATGCAGGCCGAGTACATAGTGGAGAAAGTGCCTGAAGGAAATTACTTCATGATGGGCGGATCCCCTACTGATAACAACGCGAAAATGTTCCGGGAAGGCCAGATGAATATTGTCCAGCCATTAGTTGACAGCGGAAAGATCAACATTGTGGGTGACCAGTGGGCAAAAGGCTGGCAAGCTTCCGAAGCCCTTAAAATCATGGAAAATGCTCTTACTGCCAATAACAATGAAATCGATGCGGTAGTCGCTTCAAATGACAGCACTGCCGGCGGTGCCATCCAGGCATTATCGGCCCAGGGAATGGCCGGGGAAGTCGCCATTTCCGGACAGGATGCTGACCTTGCAGCTGTCCAGCGAATTGTCGAAGGCACTCAATCCATGACAGTGTACAAGCCGATCAAGAATCTCGCTACCAAAGCAGCTGAAGTTGCAGTGCAGCTTGCTAAAGGGGAAGAGGCAAGTGCAGATGATACGGTTAATAACGGCAAAATCGATGTTCCGTTCATCAAATTGGATCCGGTTATGGTAGATAAAGAGAATGTAGTCGATACCGTTATTGCTGACGGGTTCCATTCCTATGATGAGGTATATAAGAACGTACCTGAAGATGAGCGCCCTCCACGTCCGGAAGGCGAATAATAATTTTGAAAAAGAGGGGGATTCCATTCCCCTTTTCTTTGTATCGGAGGTGAGGCTTCATGACGGAAATTTTACAAATGAAAGGGATTACAAAAAGGTTCCCTGGTGTAAAGGCCCTTGATAATGTCACCTTCACTGTTGAAAAGGGGGAAATCCATGCCCTTTGCGGTGAAAACGGAGCGGGCAAGTCGACATTGATGAAAGTTCTGAGTGGTGTTTATCCGAACGGCACATATGAAGGTGAAATTTTCGTAAAAGGCGAAAAAGTGGCGTTCGATTCCATCAAGGACTCACAAACAGCGGGCATTTCCATCATCTATCAGGAGTTGGCCCTGATTGAGGAAATGAGTGTTGCTGAAAATATGTATCTCGGACATGATCTGATGAGGAAAAAAATTGTGGATTGGAACGCAGTATATATGGGTGCGCAAAGAACCCTGGATTATATAGGGCTCGATATCGATCCGCAAGTGAAAGTGGGGAAGCTCACAGTCGGCCAGCAGCAGCTGGTTGAAATCGCCAAGGCGTTGACGAAAGAAACAGAAATCTTAATCCTGGACGAACCGACAGCCGCTTTGACAGAGAGCGATGTCGAGAAACTGAAAAGCATATTAGCAGATTTGAAATCCAAAGGGGTTACATGCATCTACATATCCCATAAGCTTAGTGAAGTCATGTCATTGGCTGACAAGGTCACTGTGCTGCGGGACGGCCAAACTGTAGGTACCGATCCAATCAGCGAACTGACAGAAGACAAAATCATCACCAAGATGGTCGGCAGGGAGTTGACGGAGTTATTTCCTTATGAAGAACGCCAGATTGGTGATGTTGTAATGGAAGTCATAAAGTATTCAGTGGCTGACGCCCGGCATAACCCGGTGATCAAGGATGTCAATTTCAGCTTGCATAAAGGGGAAATCCTCGGGATTTCAGGTTTGATGGGTTCGGGACGGACCGAGTTATTTACCAGCCTTTTTGGCGGCTATCCGGGTAAAAGCTGCGGAACAGTAAAGATAGAAGGAAAGCCGGCAAATATCCATCATCCGGCTGATGCCATCAAAGCAGGACTGGCTTATGTCTCCGAAGACCGCAAACGGTACGGGCTTGTTCTTGGCATGGATATTCAGAAGAACACCACACTGGCAGCCTTAAACAGCATCATGAACATGAAGTTGATTGACGCTGACCTTGAAGTTCAAAAAGCGGCGGAGATTACAAATAAAATGAAGTTAAAAGCACCGAGCCTTGAAGCGAAAGTCGGCCAGCTTAGCGGTGGAAACCAGCAAAAGGTCGTACTGAGCAAGTGGCTGCTTGCCAATCCGAAGATTTTGATCCTAGATGAACCGACAAGAGGAATTGATGTAGGTGCAAAATACGAGATTTATAAGATCATTAATGAACTTGCCCGTGAAGGGGTGGGGGTAGTCTTGATTTCTTCTGAATTGCCGGAAGTAATGGGAATGTCTGACCGTATCCTGGTGATGAGTGAAGGAGAAATGACGGGTGAATTTGTAAGGAGTGAGGCTACACAAGAAAAAATTATGGAACGTGCTACAGGAGGGACGAAACATGAACAGTCAGGTACCACCATCTGAAAATACAGCCGGAAGGCCGCCAGGATTCAAAAACTTGAAAATGAAATTCGATCTTCAGGCATACACGCTTGTCATTGCTCTGGTATTGATCGCGCTTATTTTCGGATTTTTCACTGGCGGTGAATTTTTATCATCAAGGAATCTATCAAACTTATTTACGCAAATGTCGGTTATTTCTGTGCTTGCTATCGGCATGACACTTGTCATTGTTTCAGGGCATATTGATTTATCAGTCGGATCTCTTGTCGGGCTGACGGGCGGTATCGCTGCGATTCTGCAAGTATGGTATGACTGGAACACAATCGGTGTTCTGCTTGCTGCCATTGTGGTCGGCGGCATTGCCGGGCTCTGGCAGGGTTGGTGGGTCGCATACCGTGCGGTGCCCGCTTTCATCGTCACGTTGGGCGGAATGCTCATATTCAGGGGGATTCTCGTCGGAATCAGCCAGGGAAAGACGATCGCACCCCTGGGCGACAGTTTCAAGCTGATCGGAAACAGTTATTTGCCGTACGTTATCGGTTACATTTTAGCAGCAGTAAGCGTTGTTTTTCTGTTTGTGTGGACGGCCAAAAACCGGCGGAAAAGAAAAAGCATGGGGCTGACTGTGCAGCCGGCCTTTATGGCTTTCGGAAAAGCGGCGGTATACTCCATTTTCATTCTTGGCCTTGTATACATGCTGAATCGGTATTTCGGTGTTCCGATCCCGCTGTTAATCGTATTTGTTTTGGCGGCAATCTTCATTTTCATTTCCGTTAAAACGGCATTCGGGAGATATATATACGCAATTGGCGGAAATGTGGAAGCGGCTGCATTATCCGGCATCAATATTAAAAAGAATACGCTGTATGTATTTGTCATGATGGGAGCACTGGCGGGTGTTGCTGGAATCATTTTAACAAGCAGGCTGAATGCGGCGACAGTCGGCGCCGGTGAAATGTATGAGTTGGATGCAATCGCTGCCTGTGTAATCGGGGGTACCAGCTTGATGGGCGGTAAAGGGAATATCGTCGGAGCAATTATCGGCGCGTTGATCATGGCGAGCATCGATAACGGCATGAGCATGATGAACATCGAAACATTTTGGCAGTTCATCGTAAAAGGGCTCATTCTGATCATTGCGGTCTGGATTGACATTTCAAGCAAGAAGACAGCGTAATGGCGGATAAAAAAATAGAGAGTGCAAGATTAATAGATTCTACTTTTCCGAACATAAGAAGGAGGAAGCACAATGGCATATTTCGAAAACATCAATCACATCGCTTACGAGGGAGCCCAATCCTCTAATCCGTTCTCTTTCAAACATTATAATCCGGATGAAATCATCGGCGGAAAGAAGATGAAAGACCACCTGCGTTTTGGTGTTGCGTACTGGCATACATTCACGATGGATGGGTCCGATCCGTTCGGAGCGGGGAATATGCTGCGGCCGTGGGATCACTATAGCGGAATGGATCTTGCCAAAGCCCGTGTCGAAGCAGCATTCGAATTCTTTGAAAAACTCGGTGCGCCGTTCTTCTGCTTCCATGATGTAGACATTGCTCCGGAAGGCGATACATTGAAAGAAAGCAATGATAATCTTGATCAAATCACTGCGATGATTAAGGATTATATGAAAACGAGTAACACGAAATTGTTATGGAATACGGCAAATATGTTTTCTCATCCAAGATTTGTCCATGGAGCTTCAACGTCAAACAATGCCGATGTGTTTGCCTATTCAGCTGCGAAGGTGAAAAAGGGCCTTGAGATCGCCAAAGAACTTGGCGCTGAGAACTATGTATTCTGGGGCGGGCGTGAAGGATATGAAACCCTGCTCAACACGGATATGGGGCTTGAAGTTGATAATATGGCGCGTTTCTTCCATATGGCGGTTGACTATGCAAAGCAAATCGGATTCGACGGCCAATTTCTGATTGAGCCAAAACCGAAAGAGCCGACGAAGCACCAGTATGATTTTGATGTGGCCACTGCAATGGCGTTTTTACAAAGGTATGATCTGCAAAATCATTTCAAATTCAACATTGAAGCGAACCATGCAACGCTTGCCGGCCATACGTTTGAACATGAACTCAGGGTGGCGCGGATCAACGGCATGCTCGGTTCTGTCGATGCGAACCAGGGTGACACCTTGCTTGGCTGGGATACGGACGAATTTCCTACCGATCTTTATTCCACAACACTTGCCATGTACGAAATCCTGCAAAATGGCGGGCTTGGAAAAGGCGGGCTGAACTTTGATGCGAAGGTGCGCCGCGGGTCCTTCGAAGCGGACGATTTGTTCCATGCCCATATTGCTGGAATGGACAGTTTTGCGATCGGCCTGAAAGCTGCACAGAAGATGCTTGATGAGCGTGTCCTTGAGGACTTCATCGCTGAACGCTACAGCAGCTATAATGAAGGAATCGGCCGTGATATCGTAGAAGGAAACGCGGATTTTGCGAAGCTTGAAGAACATGCGCTTAAGCTTAAGGAAATCAAAAATTCTTCCGGCCGCCTGGAATATCTGAAATCGCGGATCAACCAGGTACTTCTGAGTATATAAAATCGTTTCTGGGTGCCGGGTCATGATGCCCGGCACTTTCCGTATCTGCAGACTGCAAAGGAAGGTGATTTGATGAAATACGTAATCGGAGTCGATCTCGGCACGAGTGCAGTTAAGGCGATGCTTGTAAATCAACAGGGTGAGGTGGTCCAGGAAGAGGCGAGGTCCTACCCGTTGATTCAAGAAAAATCAGGATATAGTGAGCAGGATCCGGAAGAATGGGTGAAAAAAACGAAAGAAGCGCTTTCCAAGCTTATCGATAACTTCAATGGAAACCCGGAAAGCATAGAAGGACTCAGTTTTTCCGGCCAGATGCACGGACTTGTGCTTCTTGATAATGAAGGGAACGTGCTCCGGAACGCAATCTTGTGGAATGATACGAGGACGACCGAGCAATGTGATGAGATCTATAAGAAAGTAGGCGAGCGCCGCCTGCTGGACATTACGAAAAACCCCGCCCTCGAAGGGTTCACCCTCCCGAAATTGTTATGGGTTAATCAGCATGAACCGGAAATAATGGCGGAGGCCGAAGTGTTTTTGCTGCCGAAGGATTATCTCCGTTATCGTATGACAGGGAAAATCAACAGTGAGTATTCTGATGCTGCAGGCACATTACTGCTTAATGTCGGTAAAAAAGAGTGGAGCGGGGAGATTTGTGAGGCAGTCGGCATCAACCCTGATATGTGTCCGCCGCTTGTCGATTCACATGCTAATATAGGCAGCCTTTCCCCTGAGTTTGCTGAGGAAACAGGGCTGCCCTCTTCATTAACTATATTTGCCGGCGGTGCCGATAATGCTTGCGGTGCGATCGGTTCTGGCGTTCTTTCCGAAGGGGAAACGATGTGCAGCACCGGAACGTCCGGGGTCGTACTTTCCTATGAATCAAGGAGTGATCAGGATTTTGGAGGCAAAGTCCATTACTTCAACCATGGGGATGCAGACGCCTTTTACACAATGGGTGTTACGCTTGCTGCAGGTTACAGCCTTTCCTGGTTCAAAGACAAGTTTGCTCCGGAGGAAAGCTATGATGAATTGCTGGAAGCAGCCGGGAAAGTTCCGCCGGGTGCCAACGGCCTGCTTTTCACACCATACATCGCGGGTGAACGGACACCGCATGCCGATGCAGCAATCCGCGGCAGTTTCATCGGGATGGATGCTTCGCATGAAAAAAAGCATTTCACAAGGGCGGTATTGGAAGGAATCACTTTTTCACTGGCGGAGTCACTCGAAATTTTCCGCAATAATGGGAAAATCATTGAGACGATCGTATCAATCGGCGGCGGTGCAAAAAGTGAAACATGGCTGCAGCTTCAGGCAGATATGTTCGATGCCGACATTGTTAAGCTGAAGAGTGAGCAGGGTCCTGGCATGGGGGCGGCCATGCTCGCGGCATATGGGGCAGGGTGGTTCGATTCTTTGAAGGAATGCGCGGATGAATTTATTCACGTGCAGAAGATCTATTCACCTGATAAAAAGAAGGTAGTTGTTTATAAGAAACTGTTTAAGATTTACCAGGAAGTTTATACGCAGACAAAACCATTAAATGATGCATTAAAGCCGTTCAGGAACTAATTATGCATAAACAGCACCTTAGAAGAATCGATTATACGTTTCGCCAGGGTGCTGTTTTTAAAATGGGAGGGGTACGATGCAAACCATCCGCTGGGGTGTTTTAAGTACAGCAAATATTGCACTGACAAAGCTGATACCGGCCATGCAGCAGGCCGAGCATACGGAAGTGCTCGCCATTTCCAGTTTGAGCGGAAAAGCGAAAGATACTGCGCAGGAACTGGGCATTCACCGGGCATACGATCGTTATGAAGAGCTGCTGAATGACCCGGATATTGATGCGGTTTATATTCCGCTTCCGAATCACCTGCACAAAAACTGGGTGGAAGAAGCCGCCCGGCATGGAAAACATGTGCTCTGCGAAAAGCCGGCGGGCCTTACATCCTCAGAAGTCCAGGAAATGGCGGCTGTGTGCCATGAGCATGACGTCATTTTCATGGAAGCCTTTATGTATCAATTCCATCCACAGCATGAACGGGTGCGGGAAATTATCGATTCAGGTGAAATCGGAGAAGTTAAATTGATTAAGGCAAGCTTCTCATTCTATCTTGACAATCCTGATCAAAATATCCGCATGTATCCTGCCAAAGGCGGAGGAAGTCTCTATGATGTCGGATCCTATTGTCTTCATGTAATCCGGAAATTTGGAAATGGGCGAGTTTTGGATGTCACTGCCCGGGCTTCTTTTGATCTAAAGTATGAAGTTGATACGTCAGCAGCCGGAGTCATCACGTTCGAAACTGGCGTGTTGGGTGTGTTTGACTGCAGTTTTGAATTGAATTTCCGCCATGAATATGAAATTGCCGGTTCCAAAGGAAGTATAAAAGTTCCAAGAGCCTTCCGCCCGGATGTACATGATGGAGAGGGGATCATCCTTGTTGAAGCAGGCGGTAAAGTCAGGGAAGAAAAAGTAAAGGGCGACCAATACCGCTTAGAGGTAGAGCATTTCTCACAAACAATCAGAGAAAAAGGCATACCTTTTTATTCAGCGGAAGAGACGTTAGAAAATATGAAACTGATTGATGCATGTTATCATTCTATTAAGAACCACGCTACATAAAACAAGGAGGTGAGCCGGATTGCGATATCGCGATCTTGGCAATACAGGACTGAAAGTAAGTGAGTTGAGCTTTGGGACATGGGCAATTGGCGGAGCCTGGGGGAAAACAAATGACCAGGAAGCGCTTAAAGCGCTGGAAACCGCAATGGATAATGGCGTGAACTTCTTTGATACTGCAGATGTATACGGTGATGGACACAGTGAGGAGCTGCTTGCCAAAGCGACAAAAGGCAAGGAAGATGAGATTCATATCGCCACAAAGTTCTGCCGGGCCGGTGATATCCATGATCCGGAGACGTATTCCGAAAAGTCGGTAAGGACTTATCTGGAAAACAGTTTAACGCGCTTGGAACGGGAACGGATCGACCTTTACCAGATTCATTGCCCGCCTTTTGATATTCTAAAAGACGGCCGCGTATTTGAAGTGCTGGATAAACTGCAGCAGGAAGGGAAAGTCCGCAATTACGGTGTCAGCGTGGAAACTGTCGAGGAAGGGCTGTACCTTGTCAATAACGTGCCAGGCGTAAAAACACTGCAAGTGATCTTTAATATTTTCCGCCAAAAGCCGCTTGAAGAATTGTTCCCGCTGGCCAAAGAAAAAGGTGTGGGCATCATTGCAAGAGTTCCGCTTGCGAGCGGCCTTCTCACCGGCAAGTTTACGGAGTCGACAAGCTTCGAAGAGGATGACCACCGCCGCTTTAATGCGAACGGGGAGCAATTCAATGTGGGTGAAACGTTTGCCGGGCTCCCATTCGAAAAAGGCGTGGAGCTGAGCCGTGAACTGAGCTGGATCGGAGAGAACCGCGGCAACATGACAAGGGCTGCTCTCCGCTGGATTTTCGAGCATGATTCCGTTTCAACGGTCATCCCGGGTTTCAAATCAGTCAAGCAGGTGGAGGATAACCTTGGGGCGCTGGAGGTTCCGGCGTTCAGTGATGTTGATATGGAACGTTTAAGTGATTTTTATCAAAGTGAGATCCGTGATCATATACGGGGAGTATATTAAATTTCGTTTTATAGGGTAACGCATTAGAAATTGGATATGATCAAAAAACTGGCCGCAATCTTAAATCAGCAGGATGCGGCCTTTTTTTGAGTCAGTTTATAAAGACCTGGCAGATCTATATCCGTTAGTAGATACTTTTCTATCAATTGGAAGATAATTATCATTTTAGGAAAAAGAAAACAAAATACGGAAAAAGTTTAAAAAAACGCTTTCAATAATATGTTGTTAAGGTTTATAATGGAAATAACTTGTACGGATGTGTCAGATTATAATTACTTAAATAATATAGATTGACCGTACAGGTCGTAAAGGATGGTTGACATGGAAGCTAATCAAACAAAGTATAACTTTGTAAAAGAAGAAATAAAGAAAAGCCTTTTACGGGGTGACGTCCTTCCCGGCCAAAAAATCGGCTCTGAAAATGAAATGATGACCAAATATCAAGTAAGCAGGCATACGGTAAGAAAAGCAATAGATGAATTGGTGAATGAAGGTTACCTTTACCGCGAACATGGGGTAGGAACATTCTGTAAAAATTGGAGCGATAGGACAGGCAGACAAGATAAAAAAACGATCGGCATTATTACTACATATATTTCAGATTATATATTTCCCTCCATCATTCGCGGAGCTGAACTTTATTTATCCAGCAAAGGGTATTCACTGGTAATTGCAAGCACAAATAATGATGTGAAAAAAGAACAGCAATGCTTACAAAGCATGATGGAGCACAACCTGGCAGGCTTGATCATAGAGCCGACCAAAAGCGCTTTCTATAATGAAAATTTGCCTTACTATATCAATATGTCTCAAAACAAGTTCCCATTTATCATGATCAATGCTTCTTACGAAGGAATAGACCCGCCAACAGTAACATTGGATGATGAATACGGCACTTACATATTAACAAAGCATTTGATTGAATTGGGTCACAAAAGAATTATCGGAATATTTAAAACGGATGATAAGCAAGGTCTGGAACGGATGAAAGGATTCTTCAATGCACATAAAGAATTCAACTTACCGGTACAGTCGGATTTAATTGTTACGTATGAAACCGAAAATAAAGACTTTAAACCAGGGGAAAATTTGATAGAGATTCTTGAAAACGCTCAGGATAAACCTACTGGAATCGTACCTTATAATGATGAACTTGCCATCCATATCATCAACGTGCTCAGGGATAGGCAGATCAAAATTCCTAAAGATATTTCAATCGTCGGTTTTGACGATTCTTCGCTTTCTGAAACAACTGAGGTTAAGTTGACGACGGTAAAGCATCCAAAAAGTGAGATGGGAAGGGCTGCCGCTCAGTTGATTGTTAGTATGATTGAAGGCAAAGGGGAAGAAGTCAAATCAGTCAAATACAGGCCTGAATTGGTTCAAAGGAAATCGGTGGATAAACCGAATCCTCTACCTTCACCTAATTAATGTAACGGCAGGATTTTTTTACCCTGCCACAACTCATACGTACAAGTTGATTATTTCTAAATATAAATGCTTGGTTGTACGTAAAAAGGGTTTATCGTCCATAGGACTTTAAATAAAAATATTATGGGGGGTTCAATATGAAGAAAATTAAGCGCTTTCACTTAATGGTATCTCTGCTCCTGATTGTTTCACTTCTTGTGGCAGGATGTTCGTCAGGCACAGAAGATACAACTTCATCAGGCAATGGCAGCGAGGGAGACAGTGGTGAGATTTCTGGAGAAATTACGGTAGGCGGCTGGGAATTCATTGAAACGTCTCTAAAAGCGCCTTTGGAGGAATTTAATAAAGAATACCCGAATGTGAAAGTGAACTTCAAGGTCGCACCGCCGGATGAAACTTACAAAAACCTGCTATTAGGGTTATCTTCTGGACAGGGCGCGCCAGACGTGGTTGCTATAGAAAATAAAAACCTTGCTCAGTTTGTGGTAACGGGTGAATTGGAAGACCTTACTGAAAGAATAGAACCTTATAAAGATCGATTTAATGACTTTAAGCTGCTGGATGCTACGCATGAAGATAAAATTTATGCTGTACCTTGGGATAGCGGCCCGACCGGTATTTATTATCGCCGGGATGTTTTCGAGGAGGCGGGATTACCATCCGATGAGGCTTCAGTTGCAAAGCAGCTTGCAACCTGGGATAAATATTTGGAAACAGCTGAAATCATTAAAGAAAAAACCGGGAAAAACATGCTTTCTCTTTCCAAGTCGAATAACTACGCTCGGATTTTTGAAATGATGATGCAGCAGCAGAATACCTGGTACTACGATGAAAATGGAAAAGTCATCGTTAATAACGAAAAGACAAAACGAATTCTTGAATATTTCCAGAAGCTTTGGGATGGAGGCTATACAGAAGAAACCACACCTTGGACAGATGGATGGTATGCAGGAATGGCTGAAGGAAATGTTGCTACAGCTCCAAATGCTGTATGGCTAGGCGGTTTCTTAAAGAGTTGGATTGCTCCTGATGCAGAAGGAAAATGGGGTGTTGTCCCTCTTCCAGTATGGGAAGAAGGCGGAAACCGCACTTCTAATGATGGGGGTTCAACGCTGGTAATCACAAAGCAATCAGAAAACAAAGAGGCTGCCTGGGCATTTGTAGAGTTCATGCTTACAAGAGATGACAGCCAGTTGGCGATCTTTAAAGAAACTGATGCATTCCCTTCACTTGAAAGTACGTATGATGAACCGTATTTTGCTGAAGAAGACCCTTATTTCGGTGGACAAACATATCGTGAGCTCTTTACCGAGCTGGTTGGTGAAGTGCCGTATGTGAATTATACAGACGATTATGACCAGGCTTATGACCTTGCCATGGTTGAAATATCCCAGCTTGGCATGGGAAAACAAACAGTGGATGAGGCTCTGAAAAACCTGGAGAAGAAAATCAAAACGAAAACTGGCCGCGACTAAACACGGATTCAAACAGGCAGCTGCACTAACTGCAAGAGGGTGCAGCTGCTGAATGATATGTTGTGCCTGGGGGGCAATAAAATGAGACTAAATAAAAACTTGGCGCCATATGTATTTGTCTCACCCTTCTACCTTTTGTTTGCCGTTTTCATGCTTTATCCTCTCGTTTTTTCACTCTATATGAGCTTTACAGAGTGGAATGGAATCGGCGAGATGAGGTGGGTAGGGTTTCAAAACTACAAAGCGTTATTTTCAGATGATGTTTTCGTTCAGTCTCTCTGGAATGCGCTGATTCTTTTTGTTATGTATGTTCCTGTTATGTTATTTTTTGCACTTGTATTGGCGGTGGTGTTGAACACAGGCCTTGTAAAATTTCAACGGCTTTTCCGAACGATTTATATTACACCGTACATAACTTCGTTAGTAGCAATTGGATTCACATTTGTGATGATTTATGACAAGGATTACGGGTTGTTGAATATGGTTTTGCAGGCAATCGGCATCCCCGAAATCAACTGGCTCGGTACGGTTTGGGGAGCGCGATTTGCACTCGCTTCACTCATAATTTGGCGGTGGGTTGGATACAACATGATCATTATGCTGGCTGGTCTGCAAAACATTCCAAATGAACTTTATGAAGCTGCTACAGTAGATGGCGCGGGGAAAATAAGAAGTTTCTTTTCAATTACTGTTCCAATGATGAAACCAGTAATTTTATTTACAGCCATATTGTCTACAGTAGGTACATTTATGCTCTTCGTTGAACCGCTTGTTTTGACGCAAGGCGGCCCTGTTAACTCTACAATCACCCCTGTTATGTATTTATACCAGCAAAGCTTCGATTATTTGAAGTTCGGTTACGCGTCAAGCATGGCGTATATATTCTTTATCCTGATTTTTATCGCTTCATTAATTCAAATTAAAGTCTTTGGAAAAGAGTAAAGGGGGGAGAAAAAATATGTATAGAAGGATACTGCCTAAAACAATAATGTATGTTTTGCTCGTTTTATTTGCTGTCACAATGCTTCTCCCTTTTGTATGGATGGTCAGTTCTTCGTTGAAACCATTGAGCGAAATCTTTTCTCATCCGCCTACTCTTATCCCTGAAACATTCCGATGGGAGAACTTCAGTGAATTATTTGAGAAGTTCCCCTTTATTCAAAATATATTTAATAGTCTATACATCGCTGTTGTCTACACAGTTCTTGCTGCTTTCTTTTGCGCGCTGGGCGGCTTTGCGTTTGCCAAATATGAGTTCAAATATAAAAACATTTTATTTATTATTCTTTTCGGCTCTATGATGATTCCTCAGGAAGTCCTCATGATTCCGTTGTATGTAGTGTTTAAGAATCTGAATTGGATTGATACGCACTGGGGGTTGATCATACCGGGAATTGCCAATGCGTTTGGGATATTCTTTATGAGACAGTTCATTCAATCTGTGCCTAACGATTTGCTTGATGCTGCAAGAATCGATGGATTAGGGGAGTTTGGCATTTTCACCAAAATCATTTTACCAGTTATTAAACCGGGTCTTGCAAGCCTGGGGATTATCTTTTTCATGAATTCCTGGAACAACTTCCTATGGCCGCTCATTTTATTGAAATCTCCTGAAATGTACACAGTCACAGTTGCTATCTACTCAATCACCGGTGGATTGAGACAGCCTTATCACTGGATTTTGGCAGGTTCAGTCATATCCGTAATTCCATTGTTCGTGATCTTTTTGATCTTTGAAAGACAGTTTATTGCCGGTATAACCCAGGGAGCTGTAAAAGGCTAAAAAAGTAAAGAGGTGTTAGGTGTGGCAAAGTTTGTGAAAAATAAGGAATTTCAGTTAGGTGTATGTTATTATCCTGAACATTGGCCGGAAGATTTATGGGCTGACGATTTCAAGCGTATGATCGAGTTGGGCTTTTCAACCATACGGATAGGGGAGTTCGCCTGGTCTGTTTTTGAACCTGTTGAAGGTGAATTTCATTTTGAACTGTTTGACCGGGCGATCGATCTTGCTCATCAATATGGACTCAAAGTTGTATTGGGAACACCAACAGCCACCCCCCCTGCTTGGTTGACACATAAGCATCCGGAAGTATTGAATGTGTCGCAGCAGGGTGTGCAATATCAACATGGGCAGCGGAGACACTACAATTATAACTCTGAAGTTTATAAGAAATTCACAGAAAGAATTGTTAGAGAAATGGCAAGTCATTATAAAAATCACCCGGCTGTCATTGGCTGGCAGATTGATAACGAACTGAACTGCGAGACAAATGTTTTTTATTCTGAAGCCGATCACCATGCATTTCGCATTTGGGCTAAGGAGAAGTATGAAACACTTGATAAATTGAATGAGGCATGGGGCACGGTATTCTGGAATCAGACATATACCGACTGGGAACAGATTAAGCTTACTGGCCCAACCATTTCAGATTCGCCGAATCCGCATCATTCTCTTGATGAAAAACGCTTCTTTTCAGACAGTGCCATTTCCTATGCGAAGCTGCAAAATAACATTATAAGGGAGTTAGCGCCTCATCAATGGGTCACAACCAATGGAATGTTCGGCCATTTGAACAACCATAAAATGACAGAAGACCTATTGGATTTTTTTGCATATGATTCCTATCCGAACTTCAGTACGATTTATCCTGATACGGGTGAAAAACCGTTATTGGACCGAAAATGGAGCTGGAATTTAAGCAATGTAAGAAGTATTTCCCCAAGTTTCGCTGTGTTTGAACAACAATCAGGTCCTGGCGGCTGGGTTAATAGAATGGAACAGCCGTCACCGAAACCGGGACAGATGAGATTGTGGACATACCAGTCGATTGCACATGGCGCAGACATGCTTTTGTATTTCAGGTGGAGAACGGCAACAAAAGGCACTGAAATCTACTGGCATGGCATTAACGATTATCATAATCAGCCTAACAGGCGCGTATCAGAAGCACGGCAAATCGGTGAAGAACTAAGCCGTATCGGAAACAAAATCAAAGGATCAGAATATCAGGCAGAAGCTGCAATTCTGCGGGATTACGACAATGAATGGGATGGAGAGATGGACCTGTGGCATGGCCCATTATCAGCCAAAAGCAATCTGGAGTGGTTCAAAGCTTTCCAATATAAACATATACCGGTTGATGTACAATACCTTTTTGAAGATTCAACTGTAGACCAGATAAAAAAATACAAAATTTTAATTTACCCGCATCCTGCCATTTTATCTAAAGAAACTGCAGATCTATTAACGGAATATGTTAAGCAAGGCGGGACTCTCGTGTTTGGTTCCAGAACAGGATACAAGGATACTTCAGGACAATGTTACATGAAACCGTTTCCGGGAGAAGCCAGTGAACTTGCCGGTGCTACTGTAGAAGAGTTTTCGTTAGTTGCCCATACCCAGGAAGGGCCGGCATTCCGCTGGAATCAAAGAGAATTTAAGAATGAGAGTTTCTTTGAAATCTTAAAAGTCCAGGCAAAGGGTATAGAAGTACTCGCCAGGTATGAAGGAAGTTATTATGACGGTAAACCTGCCCTCGTAAAAAATAAAGTTGGAAATGGATCTGTATACTACTTCGGAGGAACTTTCACAGAAGAACTTGCAGGTATGATTCTGAGTCATGCTGATATTCATTCGGTTGTTGACGGAAGCATGGCTTTACCGCAGGAGATGGAACTGTCTGTTCGTGAAAATACAGATGGCAGCAAGTATTATTTCCTCCTGAATTATAGTGACAGAGTCCAGGAAATCGAATTGAAAGAGCCGTTTATTAACTTACTTAGCGGTGAAGCGGTTAATGGTGTCTTTGATTTGGAACCTTTTGGTGTCAGTGTCTTTCATAAAAGATAATATGTCTGTCTGGGATATGTTCGATTGAAAAGGTTTTCGGAAGTGTTCTAGGATATTGCTTACGGAAGATTACAATTCTGAGCAATCTCCTGAAACAATCTGGGTAGAAAATGCAGATTTAAGTTCCAGGTAAATGTTTTGCCGGCAAATAATAGAATTATTCAGTTTACCTGATTCTATGTAAACAGGGATTTGGGGTTGAACACATGATTAAAAACGGTTTTTCAGGTTTTCTGTATGTTTCTTCAGAATGGATTATGAGGTTTGGCATAGCAACGGTGCTATGGGCTGTTTTTACCATCCTGGGTTTTTTCATTTTCGGAATAATGCCTGCCACTGCCGCATTGTTCGGTCTTGCAAGAAAATGGGTGATAGGAGAGCGGGATGCCCCTTTAATTCGTACGTTTTGGATGTTATATAAGAAAGAATTCAAAAGCTCGAACATTCTTGGATTGGCTCTATCCATAATGGGGCTTGTGCTTTATATGGACTATAAGTTTTTCCAGTCATCTGAACAGCTGATCTTTCAGTTACTTTCATATATGTTAATCTTCTTTATTTTTATTTACTTTATTGTTTTGATATATATTTTCCCTCTGTTTGTCCATTATGACCTGAACATCAGAGATTATTTTAAGAATTCTTTTTTAATCGCTGTATCAAGTCCTGTTGAAACACTGGGTATGATTGGGAGCATATTGGTGATTACATATGCGACTTATCTTTTTCCGGGTATCTTTTCGTTTTTCATCCCAAGTATAGTGGCTTTTACTCTGGTGTGGTTTGCCAATAAGGTATTCAAAAAAGTGGAACGAAAAATAGATGCCCTGGTTTAAATCGATAGAGCATAATGCATAAGTGCAGCGGCTCGCAATAAAAAGAAGAGGTGGTCATATGCAGTATCGGAAACTGGGCAATACAGGTCTGAAGGTAAGTGAAATCGCGCTGGGCAGCTGGTTAACTTTTGGGAATTCGGTTGATAAAAGTCAAACCAGGAGAATCATAGATAGGGCTTATGGTTTAGGAGTCAACTATTTCGATACGGCAAACGTTTATGAGAGTGGAGAAGCTGAAAAAGCAGTCGGGGAGGCGCTCGGAAAGTTTCCCCGCAGTTCTTATGTGCTGGCTACCAAGGTTTTCTTCCCTATGGGTAATGAACCGAACAATAAAGGGCTTTCCAGAAAACATATATTTGAACAGCTCCATGCCAGCCTGGACAGGCTGCAGCAGGATTACGTTGATATCTACTATTGCCATCGTTTTGATCCTGAAACCCCTATAGAAGAAACGTTGCGGACAATAGATGATATGGTCAGGCAAGGCAAAGTCCTGTATGTTGGCGTAAGTGAATGGACAGCAGCCCAAATGACGGAAGCTCTAGGTGTCGCTGACCAATACCTGCTGGATAAAATTGTAGTCAATCAGCCTCAATATAATATGTTCCATCGTCATATCGAAAATGAAATTATCCCCCTGGGGGAAAGAAAGGGCATTTCACAAGTTGTTTTTTCTCCGCTTGCCCAGGGTGTATTGACCGGCAAATATAAGTTAGGAGAGGACTTTCCATCAGGAAGCAGGGCAAGAGATGAGTCAGCAAACATGTTTATGGACGAGCTTCTTACACAACAGACGTTGAAAAAGGTGGAAAACTTAAAAGGAATAGCGGACCAAATGGATATCAGTCTTTCACAACTGGCAATCGCATGGATTCTTAGGAATCCAAATGTAGCGAGCGCTATTGTTGGGGCGACGAAAATACATCAAATAGAAGAAAATGCAGGGGCTTCCGGTATAACCTTGAGTGAAAATGTTATTCAAGAAATTGAAGGTATTCTTGAGCATTAATGAAATGAGTTTTGGGTAAAGACGGCTTGATCAAAGATTCCCCAGAATAAAAGATTGGCTGGTTTCACCCAAAAGGAGTCCTCTATTTGGCAAATAACAAATCTGTTTTTTCGTTAAAGGCGTTTTTATACTTTTTTAATTCAACGGGTACTCTCATTATCAGCTTTCTACCGCTTTATTTCAGGGACAAAGGACTTAGTGTTTCAGAAATCGGAACAGTCCTTTCTGTAGGCCCTTTCGCAGCACTGCTTGTTCAGCCGATGTCCGGGTACTTGAGTGATAAGTATAAAACGGTCAAAGTTATCTTGCTAATTTGCCTGATTGGTGTCCTTATCAGCAGTACCATTTTATTTAAAATGGAATCTTTTTTTCCGGTATTGATTATGATAGCAGTTTTTTACATGTTTATGGGTCCAATCGGACCGCTGGCAGACAGTTTAAGCCACCGGGCAGCGAGTCTTTCAGGTGTTCCATTCGGAAGTATCCGAATGTGGGGTTCAATTGGATTTGCAGTAACATCACTTGCCGGAGGACTTGTTTTGGAGAAAATCGGGATAGAGAATCTCATGTACCCGTATTTTATTCTTGCATCAGGTGCACTGTTAACAGTTTTGCTGGTCAGGGATGTCACGGTTTCATCTGTACCAGTGACTTTTTATGAAGCTTCCAGACTGCTGAAAAAACCCGAGCTTTCCATTTTTCTTTTGCTCATTGTCTTTATAACAGTTGCTCATCGAACCAATGATTCATTTATGGGACTTTATATTGAAAGTCTTGGCGGTACAGAAATGCTGATTGGATGGGCATGGTTCATTGCAGTAGCGGCAGAAGCCCTGGTATTTGCAACAAGCGGATTATGGTTCCGTAAATATCACGAGCTTACCTTTCTTACAGTTGCAGGGTTGTTTTATTCGGTTCGGTTTGCCCTTATGTCCTTTGTAGTCAATCCGGTCATGATCCTCTTTTTGCAGCCTTTGCACGGCGTAACGTTTGGCCTGTTTTATATGGCTTCGTTCCAGTATGTAACAAAGATCTTGCCCCGGCACCTGCTTGGAACAGGCCACCTGCTTTTAATAGCGGTCTTTTTCAATGTGTCAGGTATTATCTCAGCTATGTTCGGAGGAATGATTTTTGAGAGGGCAGGAGCAGATACCCTATATCAGATAATAGGAGTTAGCGCCATGATTGGAAGCTTGTGCTTGTTAGCCTACAAACAGAGCTTATTACGGTGGAAGAAGGCAGTATAAACATATTTTCATTACTGATCTGGAAAGGGGTGGATCCACATGTTGTCACGTTTAAAAGAAGATGTACTGAAAGCCAACTTGGACCTTCCAAAGCATGGACTGGTGACGTTCACATGGGGGAATGTCAGCGGAATAGACCGCGATACAGGTCTCGTAGTCATCAAGCCGAGTGGTGTTGCCTATGAAGAGATGGAGATGAAAGATCTTGTTGTTGTTGACCTTGACGGCAATATTGTTGAAGGGGAGATGAAACCGTCATCTGATACCCCTACCCACCTTGCTCTGTATAAGTCTTTCCCGCAACTGGGCGGGATTGTCCATACCCATTCATCCTGGGCAACAAGCTGGGCGCAAGCGGGGCGTGATATTCCTGCTTTAGGGACCACGCATGCCGATTATTTTTACGGAAAAATCCCATGTACGAGGAAGTTGTCTGAGGCTGAAATAAACGGTGATTATGAACTTGAGACAGGAAATGTAATAGTAGAAACGATTTCAAAGAGAGGGATAGATCCCATGCAAATTCCGGGAGTCCTTGTCTATTCACATGCTCCGTTTGTATGGGGGAAAAATGCAAATGAGGCCGTATATAATGCAGTTGTACTGGAAGAAACCGCTAAAATGGCATATCGGACCTATGGATTGAATCCGGATATCCAGGCAATGGACCAGGTCTTGTTAGATCGCCATTTTCTAAGAAAACACGGAAAGAATGCTTACTATGGACAAACAAGATAAGGAGGTCTGGAAAAATGAATGAAAAATATGCAATCGGAATCGATTACGGAACCCAATCCGGACGAGCTGTCCTTGTAAGGCTGTCAGATGGACAAGAAATTGCGGATCATGTAACACCTTATCCGCACTATGTCATTGATGAAAAACTGCCCGGATCCGGTGTTGAGCTTGGCCATGATTGGGCGCTTCAGCATCCGGAAGATTATATAGAAGTTTTGAAACAGTCTGTTCCGGCAATAATGCGGCAATCCGGCATTGATTCGGAGGATGTCATCGGCCTTGGAATTGACTTTACAGCTTGTACGATGCTGCCGGTAGATGAAGCGGGGGAACCGTTATGTTTCAATGATGCCTTATCGGACAATCCTCATACCTGGGTGAAACTGTGGAAACATCATGCTGCTCAGGATGAAGCTAATCTCATTAATGAAACAGCAGAGAAAAGGGAAGAAAAGTTTTTACCGAGATATGGCGGAAAGATATCATCGGAGTGGATGATTGCTAAGGTTTGGCAAATATTAAATGAAGCTCCAGAAATCTATAATCGTACCGACCGCTTTCTTGAAGCGACAGACTGGGTCGTATCAAAGATGACGGGCTCAATACTCCGAAATAGCTGTACCGCAGGCTATAAGTCAATTTGGCACAAAAAAGACGGTTATCCAAGCAAAGACTTTTTTAAAAGTCTCGATCCAAGGTTGGAGGACTTAACGGAGACCAAATTGCGCGGAGAAATCGTTCCTCTTGGAACAAAAGCCGGTGAATTAACCGGAGAGATGGCAGAACTGATGGGATTAAAGCCAGGTATGGCCATTGCTGTAGGGAATGTGGATGCACATGCCTCAGTACCAGCTACAGGGGTTGTGGAGCCGGGCAAAATGGTGATGACAATGGGAACTTCCATATGCCATATGGTGCTGGGTACCAAAGAAAGCCAGGTTGAAGGTATGGCTGGTGTGGTGGAAGACGGCATTATTCCTGGTTATTTCGGATATGAAGCAGGACAGTCTGCTGTCGGTGATATATTTCAGTGGTTTGTAGAAAAAGGTGTTCCTGGTTATGTGAAAGAGGAAGCTGATAAGGAAGGCATAAATGTCCATCAATGGCTTGAGGGGAAAGCTGCTTCCTACAATCCTGGAGAAACAGGACTTATCGCACTTGATTGGTGGAACGGTAACCGTTCTGTATTAGTGGATACGGATTTGATGGGACTTATTGTCGGTTACACTCTCCAAACGAAACCTGAGGAAATCTATCGAACGTTGATAGAAGCGACAGCTTTCGGGACCAGGAAAATTATTGAAGCGTTTCACGGAAATGGCGTACCGGTGGAAGAATTATATGCTTGCGGGGGCTTGCCGCAAAAAAACAGGCTTCTTATGCAGATATACGCTGATGTGACAAATCGTGAAATCAAAGTTGCAGACTCAAAGCAAACACCGGCAGTAGGTGCTGCGATGTTTGGGGCTGTCGCAGCCGGCAAAGAACGCGGAGGTTACGCCTCTATTGTTGAAGCGGCTGAAAAAATGGCTAGAATCCGTGAAATAACCTACAAACCTAACCCTGAACATGTTCAAATTTATGATGAGTTATACAAAGAGTATACCCTCCTGCACGATTACTTCGGAAGAGGGGAAAATGATATGATGAAGCGTTTAAAAGAACTCAAAGAACGAGCATCATTACCGATTCTCACAAAATAAGAGAAAAATGCAGAGGAGAGAGCGAGATGCTAGATACAAAGCGGTACGTTTTTTGGTTTGTCACTGGAAGCCAGCACTTATATGGAGAAGAAACGCTGAAAGAAGTAGAGGAACATTCAAAACAAATTACCAGAGGCCTTAGTGATCAGTCCCAAACTTCTTATAAGATTGAGTTTAAACCTGTTCTAACAACACCTGACGCAATAACACGGCTTTGCCTTGAAGCAAATGCAGATGAATCCTGTGCCGGTGTCATTACATGGATGCACACTTTTTCTCCGGCAAAGATGTGGATCAGAGGGTTATCAGAACTGAAAAAACCATTACTGCATTTACATACACAGTTTAATCGGGATATTCCGTGGGATAGCATCGATATGGATTTTATGAACTTGAATCAATCTGCCCACGGCGACAGGGAATATGGTTTCATTGGGGCGCGTATGAAAATTGCCCGTAAGGTTGTGGTCGGGCACTGGCAGAATCGGGAAGTTATTTCAGATATAAGCGAGTGGCAGCGCACTGCAGTTTCTTTCATGGAAAGCCGTAATCTGAAAGTTGCCCGATTCGGTGATAATATGAGGGAAGTCGCTGTAACCGAAGGCGATAAGGTTGAAGCGCAAATCAAGTTTGGGTGGTCGATAAACGGATACGGTGTTGGTGACCTGGTTAAATATATTAATAGTTTCTCAGACCATGATGTAAATCAATTAGTTAAGGAATATGAAGAGTTGTATGATATTGTCTCGGAAGGTTTAGTTGAAGGACCTGTCAGAGACTCCATCAGAGAGCAAGCGCGCATCGAACTGGGAATGAAGGCATTCCTGCAAGAAGGCGGATTCAGTGCCTTCACTACAACTTTTGAAGATTTACATGGCATGAAACAGCTGCCCGGACTTGCAGTTCAGCGGTTAATGGCCCAGGGTTATGGCTTTGGAGGCGAAGGCGACTGGAAAACTGCAGCGCTTGTCAGGATGATGAAAATAATGGGGGCCGGAAAAGGCACCTCTTTTATGGAAGATTATACTTATCACTTTGAACCGGGTAATCAGATGGTCCTTGGGGCGCATATGCTGGAATTGTGTCCATCAATTGCTGCCAACAAGCCCAAAATTAAAGTTCATCCATTAGGGATTGGTGGTAAAGACGATCCTGCAAGAATGGTATTCACGGCTGGCGAAGGAGCTGCAGTCAATGCATCGATCATTGATATGGGAAATCGCTTCAGGTTATTGATTAATGAAGTGGATGCTGTTAAATCTGAAAATGAAATGCCAAACCTTCCTGTAGCGAGTGTGCTGTGGAAACCGAGACCGTCTTTGCGGGAATCAGCTGAAGCATGGATTCGTGCAGGCGGGGCCCACCATACAAGCTTCTCTTACGCTGTAAACACTGCTCAATTAACGGATTGGGCAGAAATGGCAGGCGTTGAAGCTGTCGTCATCAATAACGATACGACTCCACAATCAATCCGCAATGAACTTCGCTGGAATGAGGTTTATTGGTCGAGGCAGTAACAGTTACTTAGGCGACAGATTGCTTCAATCATCTTATTATATTAACTACAAACTGGCTGGTCCATCCCCTAAAACGGATGGACCGGTTTTTTTAATAGGTAAGAAAGCATAAGATCAATGTCCAGCTATGAGGTAGGGTCTGTCGCCATACATGAAAAAAGGGGTTCCGGCGTGAAAGCCGGGCTGAACGGCGCGAAACAGCCGCTTCGGCGTGAAAGTTGGACTCTACGGCATGAAATATGGGAGATTACGCGTGAAACAGTGAAAGTTTGGCGTGAAAGAAACGGGATTCCGCGCGAAAGTGCATCCCCCTGATTGCGGTTGTTCGCATACGGCGTGAAAAGCCGGGGATATGGCGGGAATGAACAGTCATCTGGCGTGAAATACAAAGAAAAGTAATCGTTTTTTATAAAATGAGACAAATCCGGCAGGTTACCGGGCCAAAATGGATCTGAGTGATCCTGTATATGAGTAACAGCTCGGTTTTGGCCGTCGGCCTGCTTGAAATGGTGGAAGAACGTGCAAATTTCAATGCCCGGGGTATTTAGGCTGTACTGGTCTGGCATCGTATTGGGATGCGGACCAGCTGCTCCCCTCCGCGAGGAAAAACCGACTCACAGAGGGTACCCCCGCTTATGCGTACGCCGCTAAGCGGGCGCCTTTCGCATTTGATCTTGAAACGCCGAATGTAATAGAATATGGTTGCACTGTATGATATACGAAACGATTGGAGGCTTCTCAATGAACCCAAAGATAACCGTCATCGGCAGCATCAACATGGATGTCGTCACAAGCACCGACCGTTTTCCGGATCAGGGTGAAACGGTCCCTGGCACTGATTTTGCAACTGTGCCCGGCGGAAAAGGGGCTAACCAGGCGGTGGCAGCGGCACGGCTAGGGGCTGACGTCCATATGATCGGGCGGGTAGGTGATGATGTGTTTGGGCAAAACCTGCGGGAGCACTTGCTTAATGAAGGAATCCATGTGGATGGCGTGCAAACGGCGGAGGGCTGTTCGACGGGCATCGCGACGATCCTTTTGACAGAAGGGGATAACCGGATTGTAGTGGTGCCGGGAGCCAACCATGAACTGACTGCCGACGATGCCGCACAATATGAGGATATGATGGCGGATAGTGATCTTGTCATGCTTCAGCTTGAGATTCCGCTTGACACGGTGATCAGCATAGCGGCAGCAGCTAAGAAGCTGGGAACACCTGTGCTTTTGAATCCCGCTCCGATTCAGCCGCTGCCGGAACGCTTGCTGCGTGATGTGACGTATATTACGCCGAATGAACATGAGCTTGGCGTCCTTTTGGGATCAGCAGGTGAAGAGTACAGAGACGGCCTTCTGAAAAAGCTGATTGTGACGAAGGGGGCGGAAGGTGTTGTTTATTTTGTGGGCAGCAGGGAAGCCGCTGTTCCCGGCTATCAAGTTGAGGCAATGGATACAACCGGTGCAGGTGATACGTTTAACGGCGCTTTCGCAGTTGCTGTAAGTAAAGGGATGAGTGTCGCGGCTGCCTGCCGGTTCGGCAATGCGGCTGCGGCTTTATCGGTAAAAAAGCTTGGAGCACAGGGCGGGATGCCGGTGACGGAAGAAGTACGGGCATTCTTAAATGAAAAATAAGGCACGCATGGAAATGCGTGCCCACAAAATATAATTATCCTCTCATGGGTTTAGTCTGTTCATCCATCACCCGCTCAATCGCCCTTGCAACCCCATGCTCCTCATTCGTTGATGTCACCCACTGCGCGTGTTTCTTCACAATTTCCTGAGCATTGCCCATCGCGACACCTACACCTGCCTCGCGGATCATGGCAAGATCGTTCAAACTGTCGCCGATTGCCATCACATGGTCCATTGTCAAATCGAGCCAGCTGGATACCTTTTTCAGCGCCTCGGCCTTGTTCACGCCGGCAGGATTGATTTCGATGTTTGTCGGGCTTGAATTGGTCACTTCCAGGTCTTTGTTGCGTATCAATTCATCCTGGATGATCTGGCGGATCCGGTTATCGGGGATGTCGTAGCCGAATTTCAGCCATTCATACGATTCCAGTTCTCCGGGAAAAGGATTGCGATGGTTGAACAACCCCTGTACAGTTGTGCTCCAGAACCTTACATCGTGTTTTTGTTTCAATTCCCACATCTGCCGGACGTGTTCATGTTTTAAAGGGATCCGGTCGACAAGGTTGAAGTCTTCATCATATATTTCACCGCCGTTTACTGTCACAATATATGAAGAAGGGCCAAGCAGCTCGGCGATTTCCCGGCAGTATAAAAGCGGACGTCCTGTGCTTAAAAGGACGTGGATGCCTTTGGCTTTGGCCCGCTGGATCGCTTGATGGTTTTCTTCAGAAACTTCATGGTTGCTATTCAATAACGTGCCGTCCATGTCGATGGCAATGAGGCGTATATCGTTTTTCAATTGTTCCACACCCTTTTGTCCCGTGATTGTGTTGGTGACTATAGCTTACCAGATTTTAAGGGGAAGTTGTATGCGGGAGGGCTGTTAAAAGGCGAAAGGCCGGCTTGCCGCCGGCCTTTTATTGATGAATTTTAAGTTTTTACGCGAGATCAGTGTCCAGCTGCGAGCCCTAGCGGCTATCGCCATAAGCATTGCCGCCCCATGAAGGGGAAAAGCGCCTTCCTGGTGCAGCCCTGCTTATGCGTACGCCGCTGGGCAAGGGCTCTCCGCATTTCGAGATGTCCAGCTGCGAGCCCTGGCGGCTAGCCGCTATCAGCATTTCCACCCGTGAAGGGAAAGACGCCTTCCTGCGGGTCCCCCAGCTTATTCGTACGCCGCTAAGCGGGCGCCTTGCTTTTTTCTTGTTAAGCACCTTTTTCTTCTTCAAACGTAGCGGATCCGCTCTGTGTCAGTGATTTCTGTGTCAGCAGGCTGACGCCGATTGTGAGCAGCAGCGAAACGAGAAAGCCTGGAACAGCTTCGTACGTGACGCCGAACAGGATGTTCGAAAAGAATTCTTTTACATCCGGCAGGAAGCTGTAGGTCCATTCCGGCTGCCGTTTGACCAGGACAACGGTGATGAGGCCGAAAATCATGCCGGCGAGGACGCCGTGTTTGGTCGCTTTTTTCCAGTAGATGGACAAAAGCAGCGCCGGGCCGAATGATGCACCAAGGCCGCCCCAGGCAAACAGCACCATCCAGAAGACGAATTCCTGGAAAGCGAAGGCGAGCCAGATGGAAAGCCCCATCAATACGAGTATGGAAATTCGGCTGAACGCGACAAGCTGGCGTTCGGTAATATGTTTGCCGGTGTTGAAAATCTGGTCATAGATGTCGCGCACGAGGGCGGAGGATCCGACGAGCAGCTGGCTGTCAGCGGATGACATGATGGCTGCCAGGACAGCGACAAGCAGGACGCCCATGAAAAATGGTCCTGTCAATTCACTTCCGAGTGTCATGAATACCGTCTCTGCGTTGCCGTCAGGCAGGGATTCGCTATTCGGAATATAAGCCCGGCCGGTAAGTCCGACCATCACCGCACCCCAGCCCATCACGACATTCCAGATTGTCGAGATGAGAGCCGCCTGGCGCATTTCTTTCTTGTTTTTCAACGACATGTAACGCACAAGAATATGAGGGTTGCCCGGCGACCCGAATCCGATGCCGAGAAGCCCGACGATGGCACCGAATCCGAAGGTGAACGGATCGACAAATCCGGCCCCTTCCGCCTGCATCACTTCAACGATTGGGCCGAAGCCGCCGAGGCCGATGATCGCAACGATCGGCAATACGACGAGTGACAGGAACATCAAACCGGCTTGCAGGACATCGGTTTTACTGACGGCATGGAACCCGCCAAGCAATGTATAAATAAGAATAATAGCTGCTGTCAGCCACATGCCGCCCGTGTTGGACAATCCGAGTGTGCCTGAAAAAGCGGTTCCTCCGGCCACAACCTGGCTCCCGACATACGCAACCATGAAAAACATAATGATAAGGGAGCTGACGAGGCGGAGCACCTTTGATTTATCCTGATAACGTTTTTCAAGAATGTCAGGGATCGTGATGGCATCATTCTTTTCACTGAACGCGCGGAAACGCGGAGCGACGAAAAAGAACATGAGCACTTCGACGGTGATATAGCCGGCGATTGCCCAGACGGCATTCAAGCCGGTGGCATAAGCCATCCCGGTTACACCGAGGACGAGCCAGCCGCTGCGCCCCGAGCTCACCGCCGAGAGGGCGACCGTGAATTTGCCGAGCCCCCGTCCGGCAAGGAAAAAGTCGGTAAGGCCGCCGGAGCTTTTTTTCGAGCTGATTAAGCCGATTGCGACAAGCAGAAGCAGATAAGCGATCATGACAGACAGTGTCAGCGGATGTACACTCATGTCTGCTCACCTTCCCCTTTATCAACAGAAACATATAGAATAATGGCTAATAAAATGATGGATACAGGTATGATGCCGAGTGTCAACCACATACCGAATGTCATTTCAATTCCCCCTTTATCCTTTTTGCTGTTCGTAAAAGTCCTTTGCGACGTAGGCATCGAATAGAGCGCTTCCGACCGATTTGAAAACCGTGAACGGCATTTTTCCGGCGGCTGGTGCCTGTCCGGATAAAACGTGTTTGAAAAGATGGATCTGGCCTGCCGGTTCCCCCTTTATTAATTCCCGGGCGCGGATGATATCCCCTGATTCCTTTTCCGCTGTCGGTGTGTCGATAAAAATCGAACCGTTTCCGTGAAGCACACTGTCTGGGAGCTCCTGCATATCAGGCCGGAAGCTTCCCACTGCCGCAACATGCTTCCCTGAAAGCAGCGCTGCCGCATTTTCAGGAATGACAGGTGTTTTGGACGTGGTGGCTGTCAGGATCACATCGCTTTTTTGGACCAATTCCTCAATGCTTGCGGGTGTTTCCAATGGAATTTCAGGGTTGGCCTCCTGCCACTTGGTTTTAAAGGCTGCCAGCCGGTCCTGTGAGCGGTTCACAGCATATACCCGCGTAACGTTCCGGACTGCCGCTGCGGCAAGAAGCTGAGTCCAGCCCTGGGTGCCGGTTCCGATCAAGCCGACGGTAATCGGCCTGTTTTCGGTCAGTTCGGCGATGCTCAGCCCGCTGAGCGCACCGGTCCTGATCGCGGTGAGCGCCTTTCCATCCATTCTGGCGAGCGGCTGCAATGTTTGCCTGTCATATAACTGGACGGTCCCTTCCAGTGTCGGCAGTCCTTTCGTGCGGTTGCCCGGTGCGACGGTGACAAGTTTTGTAAGAAAATACCCCTTGATGAACACCGGCATGATCAGCACGGTGTTATCCCCGTCATGGAGATGGGTCCGTTCCGGAAGCTGATGAAATGCGGAACCATCATGTAAAAAGGCTTCACGCACACTGCTGATGGCGGTATCCATCGATAACCGGCGGTAGATCTCGTCTTCACTGAATTCCTGCATAGCATACCCCCTAACCCTTATTTAAATTTATCGTATTTTAATTATTGAAAATAGTCAATCTATTATTGGCTAAGAATCAAATACAGATCATGGCTTGTTTAAACGTCTTCGTTCCTGTATGACGGTATCCACTTTCTCCTTCATCAAGCCGTATAGTGTTACCGCAATATAAACGTCAGTTCTGTCAGAAAAATGATTGAGGTCAATGCCAAGCAGTTCCTCAATTTTTTTCAGCCGGTAGGTGAGTGTGTTGAAGTGAATATGCATTTGCTGTGCTGTTTCTTTCACCCTGTGGCCGTTGAAAAGATACCGTTCGAATGTCGGAAAGTATTCCTGTTTCCCTGCACCCAGCTCATACATGAGCAGGGGCCCCAGTTTTTCTGTTATAAAGGAAATCAGCTGTTCCTCGCTGTTTTCCAGAAACAGCCGGCTCGCACCAAGCTGCTGATAGGACAGTGAGGTCTGGCCGGTGCTGAACGTTTTTAAAAATTCGACCGTCTTCAATGCCTCCTGGAACGACTCCCGGGCATGCTCGATTCCTCTGTATCCCCCGCCAGTCCCGATGATCGGCGACAGGCCTTTCTTCTTAATGAAGCGAGCCAATTTTTCGTTTCGCTCCTCGATGAATTGCATTCCTGGATGGTGTTCTTCCTTTTCGGACAACAGAATAATAATATGGTTATTCCTGTTTACTGCCATCATCGTTTCCCGGCCGTATGCCTGCCGGATGGCCTGCAGAATTTCCCGGTTCATCTTCCGTAAGACGCGTTTCTCGGTTTCTTCTTCCGAATGAAACGAAACAAGCTGCAAAATGATGATCCGGTAAATGTTGTTTGGATCAAAGTCCAGGTTTCTCGCCTGCTGTAAAAGACGTGAGGTCACGTTTCCGGTGACCAATTCTTCGAGGAATTCCCCTTTTAGCTTTTGTTCCATCTCATGGAGGTCCTGCTCTTTGACAAGCTCAAGCGATAAGATGGTGCATGCGTGTTCAAGTGCGGCCGTATCAATCTCTGAGAGGCGTGCAGGCGATAGGGCCGCCAGATAGCCGGAACGATTGTGTTTGCTGCCAATTGGGAAAATTTCAAGCTTACGCCCGCCGGAAGCAGGCAAGTCAATATGGCTTTCTTCAAAAGAGCCTCGACTGGAAAACGGCTGAATCGCTTCAAGAATATCAGGCAGCACCGGTTCAAGCGACCGGGGCTGATAATCAAGGATGTCGCCGAATGAATCGGTCAGTATCAATGGAGTTCCGATTGTTTCGTAAAGATGAACAAGGATGGCATTCAGGTTTTCTCCTTTTACAACAAGGTTGGAAAGTTTTTTGTGTGTATCGACAGAACGGGCGAGCAGCGTATTTTGCTGTGTGATCGTTTTGTTCAGTTTGCTTAGAAGCGCAACGGTTTTTTCTTTCTCTTTATATAAATGAGACCGTTCAAGGGCAACAGCCGCCTGGTGGGAAATGGCTTCAAGCAGGTTGAGGTCTTCCTGTGTGAACGTCTTGTCGGGCTGGAGTGAATCCAGGGTGATGACGCCCAGGCAGTCGTCGTTGACAATGATGGGCGCACAAATTGCGGAATAAGGGAGTTCGGGTAAGGATGCCTGGAGAATTTCATAATTGAAGCCGGTCAGTTTACCGGTAGCTTCAAGAACGTCGGCCCTGTCTTTGAACATGAGCGGTTTCTTTTGCTGAAACGCCATTCCTGTCATCGACTCGCCCGGTTTCAGCCTTGTTCCGTATATGACGTTCTGGTTGAAACCGTAAGAGCTTTTGGAGATGAGGACACCTTCCTCCTTATCATAGAGAAAAAGAATCCCGACATCCGCCACCTCGATAATGGAGATGATCTCCTGGATGATCGATTCGATGACCGCTTTGGAATCAAGCGCTGAATTCAGGATATTTGAAACTTGCATCAGGTAATGCAGCTGTTTATGGGTTAATTGCTCGTTCATCAAACCATCCTTTTGAATTATTTTTTTTTCATTATATCTGACGGTTGTGATAATTAACAATATTTACGTAACTATTTTGTAGGGTAGCACATAGCCAGGCGCAAGGATCTTCATGTAAAATAAGTTAAAATATTCTGTTAATTTTAAAGGTGGTCGTTGTATGCTTGAACGAATCAACAGTTTGCTGGAGAAGAACTTTGGAGAGATGTCCGACATCCGCAGGCATCTCCATATGAACCCGGAGCTATCCTTTGAAGAAGTGAAGACGCCGGAGTTCATCGCCGATTTTCATAACAAGCTCGGCCTGGAGGTGAAAACCGGAGTGGGCGGCCGCGGCGTTACGGCCAAATTAGAAGGGGGCAAGCCCGGAAAAACGGTGGCATTGCGGGCTGACTTCGATGCGCTTGCCATTCAGGATGAGAAGGATGTCCCGTACAAGTCCCAGGTTCCAGGCGTCATGCACGCCTGCGGCCACGATGCCCATACAGCAACATTGCTCGGGCTGGCTAAGGCGCTTCATGCGGTAAAAGATGAGCTGGAGGGCGATATTGTCTTCATTCACCAATTTGCGGAAGAAATCACGCCGGGCGGTGCCCAGGCGATGATCAAGGATGGCTGTCTTGAAGGTGTTGACGCCATATTCGGAACCCACGTGTGGTCACCGATGCCGTTCGGGCAGGTGGGTTATCGAAAGGGCTACCTGATGGCTGCAGCAGACCGGTTCGATCTCGAAGTGACAGGGAAAGGCGGCCATGGTGCGATGCCGCAGGAAACGATTGATCCGATAATGACCGCAGCGAACATATTGCAAAACTTCCAGACGATCGTGAGCAGGAAGGTAGATCCATTGAAGTCGGCTGTTCTGACCGTAAGCTCTTTCCATTCCGGCGATGCCTTTAATGTCATTCCCGGCAAAGCCGAGTTGAAAGGGACGGTCCGGACATTCGATGAGTCTGTCCGGACACTTGTTGAGCAATCGATGGAACTGATGGCTGAATCAATCTGCAACGCGAATGGCGCCGAGTGTTCATTTTCATATGAGAGGGGTTATCCCGCCCTCTGGAATCATTCCGCCGAGACGGAGCAGCTGGCAGAAGCGGCTAAAACGGTTGTTCCTCCCGATCAAGTGGTTGAGATGGAGCCGATTATGGGAGGTGAGGATTTTGCCTACTATCTGAAAGAAGTGCCGGGAGCCTTTTTCTTTACAGGCGCCAGGAACGAAGCGGAGGGGGCACATTATCCTCACCATCATGCCAAATTCGATATCGATGAGAAAGCGATGCTGATTGCCGCAAAGGTCATGGCAGCGGCCGCCATTCGCTTTCAGGCTGGTGAACCGGCAGGGGACATGATCGGAGCGGCAGAGTCCGGGGAGTGACAGGCCTTGATTGATTTCCAAAAGAGAGGGGGAAAATTCGTGGAAGCTGTATTTAAACACATTGATGAAGAAGAAGCAGTATCCTTTTTGCAATCACTTGTCCAGATCAATAGCGTAAATCCGCCCGGCAATGAAAAGAAGGTTGCCGAAACAATTCAGGCGTTTGTACAATCAACAGGTTTGCTTGCTGAACTGGATGACCTGGGCGATAACCGCGCCAATTTAATGATCAGCTATCCTCATGGGAAAAACGATGGGAAACACCTCGTTTACAGCGGCCATTTTGACACGGTTCCAACCGGAAAAGTCGAGTGGGAACACGACCCGTTTTCGGGCAAGTTGGTTGACGGGAAAGTATTCGGCCGCGGTACGACCGATATGAAAGGCGGCGTGGCGGCAATGGTGCTTGCCATGAAGTACCTTGAGCAGGCCGGCATCAAGCTTGGCGGGAAGTTGCAGTTTGCCGGAACTGCCGGTGAAGAAGTGGATGGCTACGGGGCAAAACAAATGGTTAAAAAGGGTCAGCTCGACACGGCCACTGCCATGGCGATTTCCGAGCCGAGCACGAATGAGCTGTTCACCGCGCATAAAGGCTGCCTCTGGCTGGAGATTTCGGTCTATGGAAAAACTGCGCATGGCTCGATGCCTGAACTTGGCGTCAATGCCATTACTGTCATGGGAAAAATAATGGAAAAACTTGAGCAATACGAGTTTTCATATGATCCCCACCCGCTGCTTGGCCATCCGACAATGAATGTCGGGACAATAGCGGGCGGTGTCAAAACGAACGTGGTGGCAGATGAATGTACATTGACCCTTGATATCCGGACGGTGCCGGGCCAGGACCACGAGGATGTTCTCCGCGAAATGACGGAGCTGGTCGAGTCGGCAGCTGGTGAACGCGGCGGAAAATCGGACATTCGGATTGTGAATGATATGCCGCCTGTTTCAACGGATGCCGGGGATGATTTTGTCAGGACGGCAATACGGACAGGGGAGAAGCATGTGAACAGGAAGCTGTCTGCAAAAGGAGTCAACTATTATACGGATGCTTCGGTGTTTTGGCCGCATTTGCAAATCCCGGTGGTCATTAACGGGCCCGGCAGGCAGGAACTTGCCCATCAGCCGAATGAAACGGTGGAAGTCAAGCTGTTCATTGAGTCCATCCGGTATTATATGGCACTTGCCGTGGAGTACCTGTCTGTAGAGGATTAAATATAATATCGATTTTAAATTAGGAGGGAGTTTCATGGAAAAGCGTACAATTGCCGTAACAATGGGTGCTTACTTTGCGGTTTGCCTCATCGCCCTAATCTGGCCGGTTGCTTCATGGGCCAACAAAATCGAGCCGTTCGTGCTCGGGATGCCGTTTTTCATGTTCTGGTATGTGCTGTGGACATTTTTTATTTTTCTTGGCTGTGTGATCACCTACAAACTTGAATATCCAAAGGGGGAATGAGTGAATGCAGGATTGGATGATCGTTTCGTTAATTACATTTGGGTACCTTGCATTCGTCCTTTATATCGGCGTAAGGGCAAGGAGCAAAGAGTCCTCTTCCAGCCTTGAAGGATATATGGCGGATGGGCGCAATATCGGTCTTTTTATATTATTTTTCATTATGGGTGCGGAAATCTTCAGTGCATTCGCCTTCCTTGGTGGACCTGGATGGACCTATTCCAAAGGGGCGCCGGGCCTGTACATTCTCGGTTATCTAGGCCTCGGCCTGATTCCATGGTGGGTGCTCGGGCCTAAAACCGCCCGGCTCGGAAAAAAATACGGGTACATCACGCAGGCTGAACTGGTGTCGGACCGGTTTAAAAGCAAGTCGCTGTCCGGATTGATGGCCATCGTCAGTGTCGGTGCGTTCATCCCTTATTTGACGACCCAGATCAAAGGTGCCGGGTTCCTGTTTGAGGCGTCAACCGGCGGAAACATTCCGTTCTGGCTCGGCGCTTTGCTGGCCTTCGGTGTCATGGCGGTGTACGTGTTTGTCAGCGGGCTCCGCGGCATCGGCTGGACAAACGTTGTCCAGGGGCTCTTGATGGTGGCGGTGGCATGGATCATCGGTCTTGCTGTTCCGTATAAGTTTTACGGCGGTGTATCTGAGATGTTCCAGAATATCGCAGCACAGGCTCCCGAGTATTTGACCATTCCGGGTAACGGCGCGACGATGGGATGGGGTGCGTTTTCCAGTGCGATTGTTGTCAGTGTCATCGGTCTCACAATGTGGCCGCATCTGTTCAGTAAATCGTACGGTGCCGACAGTGAAAAAACGATGAAAAGGACCATCATTCTTTATCCGCTATACGGATACTTGCTCGTGCCGATTTTCTTTGTAGGCTTTGCCGGCATCCTCGTTTTCCAGGACAGCCCGCTGGAACAGGCGGACACCGTTTTGATCGAGCTTGTGAATCGCGCGGAATTCCCGCCGTTTCTCATCGGGATCTTGCTGTCAGGGGCGCTCGCTGCAGCCATGTCGACAGGGGCTAACCTCGCTCACACGGCTGCATCTGTAATCGTTAAGGACTTTTATGTAAAATTGTTCAATCCAACGGTTTCTGAAAAACAGCTTGTTATGTATACAAAGTTATCAGTGCTTGGGATTGCGGCAATTTCGTATGCTTTTGCACTGCTGAATCCGGCATCGCTCGTTCAGCTTCTGCTCGTTTCTTATGGAGCGGTTGTGCAGTTTTTCCCTCTGATTGTGGCGCTGTTCTGGTGGAAACGGGCCACCACCGCAGGTGCCTATGCGGGATTGATCAGCGGAACGCTGGTGACGGTCTTTTACTCGTTTTTTGCCGCGCCGCCCCTCGGAATCCATGCCGGCATTTACGGCTTGATCGCCAACTCGATCTTGCTTGCCGGCGTCAGCTTGATGACGAAACAAATGGATGAAGAGCATGTAAACCGGTTTGTGGAAGACTCGAAAATTCCGCTTGATGATATTAAGCCGGTTTCTGTGCCGAAGGATGATATTGCTTTGTAAGCAGACGGCAGCGGAAAGGTTTTGGAAAGGAAGGGATGCCGGGGAGGATGCACTTCCCCGGCATTCCTTTTTGTTTAATAGGTAAGAAAGCATAAGTTTCAAGCAAGATCAATGTCCAGCTGCGAGGCAGGGTCTGTTGCAGCCATGAATGAAAAAAGGAGCCGGTTTGGCGTGAAAGCCGGGCTGAACGGCGCGAAACAGCTGCTCCGGCGTGAAAGTTGGCCTCTACGGCATGAAATATGGGAGATTACGCGTGAAACAGGGATCGTTTGGCGTGAAAGAAACGGGATTCCGCGCGAAAGCGCATCCCCCTGATTGCGGTTGTTCGTAAACGGCGTGAAAAGCCGGGGATATGGCGCGAAGGAACAGTCATCTGGCGTGAAATACGGAAACAAGTAATCGTTTTTTTATAAAATGAGACAAACCCGGGAGGTTACCGGGCCTAAATGGATGGAATGATTCTGTATATGAGTAAACAGCCCGGTTTTGGCCGTCAGCTTGCTTGAAACGGGGGAAGAATGTGCAAATTACCATGCCCGGGGTACTCAGGCTGTGATGGGTTTGCATCGTATTGGGATGCGGACAAGCTGCTCCCATCCGGAAGGGAAAACCGCCTCACTGGGTGATACCACCGCTTATGCGTACGCCGCTAAGCGGGCGCCTTGCGCTTTTGTTCGGCTATTTTGCCCTATTGGATCCGCTTGAGTCCCGATCAGCAGGTGGAACGTGCCGGGGCCCCCGAGGGAAGGGAATTGAGCAGCTTGTAAACTGGCTAAATCAAGCCCAATTATCTACAAAACGGTCTAACAGGAGCAAATGCATTTTTAAACGCCAACACAATTATAGGAAAGCGGGAGGCTTTAGTTATGGACATGGAATGGTCTACGCAAGACTTTTACAGAAGCCTGGTGAACGAATATGATAAGAAGTTCGACCGGTCAGGTGTGAAAGGCGAGCGCCTGGCTGCACGATTGGCTCAACTCGCTGAAATCGGCCTGACAGCAGATGGCGGTGTGAACCGGATCGCTTTTTCGCCGGAAGAGCGCCGGGCAAAAGAGCTCGTAAAGAAGTGGATGCAGGAAGCGGGGCTGTCTGTTTCTGAAGACGGGGCCGGCAATGTGATCGGCAGGATCGAGGGAAAAGAAGACAAAGAGACAGTGATCATGTCGGGCTCTCATGTCGACAGTGTGCCGAACGGCGGCCACTTTGACGGCCCGCTTGGCGTGCTGGCGGCACTTGAAGTGGCAGAAGCATGGAAGAGTGAAGGCTATGAACCATTGAAGTCATACGAAGCTGTTATCTTCACCGATGAGGAAGGAGCCCGTTTCAATGGCGGCTTGACGGGCAGCCGGGCGATGACAGGGGAATTCGATCTGGCGAAGCAGATGAAGATGAAAGATGTTGAGGGAACCCCGTTTGAGGCAGTAGCTGCGTCTGCGGGATTGGATCCGCAAGGCTTTGAGAAAGCGAGAAGGAATCTGGGAAACGTCGCGGCTTTTATAGAAGTACATATTGAACAGGGGAAGCGGCTTGAAAAAGAGGATCTCCCGGTCGGCGTCGTAACGGGGATTGCAGGTCCATGCTGGCTAGAAGTCGAATTTTCCGGTGAAGCGGGTCATGCGGGGAATACACCGATGGACCAGAGGCATGATGCACTGACGGCGGTAAGCGAGTTCATTTTGCAAGTGGAGTCGTTGCCGCCGGAGTCCAGCAGTACTGCTGTAGCAACAGTAGGGAAATTGCAGGTGGAACCGAACGGTGTGAACGTCATCCCGGGTAAGGTCCGGCTGAGCGTGGATGTACGGGATATTGAAGAGAAGACGAGGGATGAACTTGTTGGACTTATCACCGGGAAAGCAGAGGAAATCGCCGGGAAGCGGAAAGTTAAGGCTGCCATTAACGAAACGCTGACTGTGCAGCCGGTCCCGGTAACGGAGGAATTGCAGACTGCGGCTTCCAAATCTGTAGAAGAGGCGCTGTCAATCCGGCCTTTTCATCTGCCGAGCGGTGCGGGACATGATGCGATGATTATGGGGAGGTACGTGCCGATGGCAATGTTATTTACCCGCAGCAAAGCTGGAATCAGCCATAACCCGGCCGAGTGGTCTTCGTTGAGTGACTGTATTGCGGCAGTTCATGTTTTAAAGCGGCTGGTAGAGAGACTGATGGAGGAATAACATGCAGTGGGAGGCGCTGCGGAAAGCGAGCCTCTGTTCTAAGTGCGTTATATGGAGAACACATTCCACAATCAGGCCCGTTACCTGTTTCAGTCAAAACCAATTTCCCATTTCCATATCAGCATGCAGCAGGGGCCCGACCATTGACAGGAACCGTTCCTTCCGATAAAATACCCCTTTGTTTGGTAAACTAAGAGTCAGAGGAATAGATGCATTTGTATTATTGCTTGATTCATATGGAGGAACGTTCATGAGTGATAAGATGAAAGGAATTCTGCTTCTGCTGCTGTCGGCCTTCGGATTTGCGGTGATGTCGGCGTTTGTCAAACTGTCGGGGGACCTGCCGACGATACAGAAAACGCTGTTTCGCAACCTCGTGTCAGCGGTCATTGCCTTCGGGTTTGTCATCCATTACAAGGAGAGGCTGTTCGGGAAATTGGAAAATCAGAAAATCCTGCTGCTCCGCTCAGCGCTCGGAACGCTCGGTGTCGTATTTTATTTCTATGCCATTGATGAACTGGTGTTATCCGATGCTGACATGCTGAATAAACTGAGTCCGTTTTTGCTGATCATTTTTTCGGCGATCTTCTTGAAAGAAAAAGCGGAGCGGTACCAGATTATTGCGGTGATAATAGCGTTTTTGGGGACGCTCCTGATTATTAAGCCGGAGTTTTCCTGGGATACGATTCCGTATCTTGCCGGAGTGATGTCGGCGGTTTTTGCAGCCGGTGCCTACACGGTGCTGCGGGTGCTGGGAGCAAAGGAAATGTACTATACGGTCGTGTTTTACTTTTCGTTTTTCTCGACCGTCGTGCTGCTTCCGTTTGTGATTGCATTTTATGAACCGATGACATCCCAGCAGACGATCTTCCTGCTCATGGCCGGCGTGTTTGCAACGGTCGGGCAGTTCGGGATTACGCTTGCTTATAAGTTTGCTCCTGCACGTGAGATTTCAATATTCTTTTACACGAATATCCTGTTTTCAGCGCTCCTGAGCACGGTCCTGTTCGGACAGGTGCCGGATGTGTTGAGTGTCATCGGATATACGATCATATTCGGGGCTTCCTTTTATATGTTTTTGAAAAATCGGCAGGGGGAAGTGAGGGCGAAAGGTGCCTGAAAAGGCGCCTGCCCCCGCCGCTTTACTGAGCCGGCTGTCAGGCTCCGGCTTAACTGATTGCAGTGATTTTTGATTCTTTGACCTGCCACTTGCCGCCTTTAAAATGAATCTTGCTTTCAACGTCAATGGCTCCCGTACCTGATCTGAACTTGGAGCCGTTTATGACGGCATCATTTGTGAGGGTGAAATTCACTTCTTCCACTTTAAGGAGTACGCCTTTTAAGGCCATCGTTTCCGGGTCAAACAGCCCTTGCTCCTTCAGTTCTTCAAATGTGGCATCCTTCACCTCAACTTGATACGTTTCCTCGAAAAATTCCGCCACTTCTTGCTTGCCTTCTTTGCTTAAATGATCGAGGCTGCCCATATCAATCGCGATGAATTCCATCCCATCGTTCAAGGCTTCATCCAGGTTCATGAAAGAATCAAGCGCAAGTGTATAGATTTCCGGCAGGTTTTCCTTGGGCTCCTGCCCGGTAGTGCAGGCTGCCAGCATTGGGATGATTAAAAATAAGGTCAACAGTTGGATGATTTTCACAGTTACTCCCCCTTTTTAGGTTAGACGGGTTTGTGACTGTGGAGGTTACATAGAACGCTGAATATAGTCTGGCCCCAATTTTCTGGCATTGCCTCTGTTATCAAAGACTCTTTGCCATAATGATATTTGTTACGCCAAAACCGAGCCTTTCATACAATCGGAAGGCCCCCTTATTATGGCCGAAAACATGCAGCTCCAATTTTTTGATCCCTCTTTCTTTCAGCACCTTTTCAAGCTGGCCCAGTGCTTCTGTGCCGAAGCCTTTTCCCTGAAAGTTGTCAAAGACGACAATATTATAGATGAAAGCCGTCTGGCTGCTGCTATCGGCAAAGATCCAGAGGTAGCCGGCCTTTTCATGGGTTTCTGTGGCAGTAATCGTCCATAGCAGGTGGTTTTCTGTCTCTAGCCCGTCCGGCAGCAGATTGGCAAAGTCCTGTTTGGATCGTTCCTGGGCTTCTTCTTCCGTGTAATTGCCGGCTTTTGTTTTTTCTTTGGCGTAATCGTCAATGGCAAAATCGTAAAACGCCCGGAAATCAGTTTCGCTCATTTTTTCTAATGTAATCATTTCATGCCTCCAGTTTTACGGGTATTGTTGTTATTATTTTCCAATACGAGCCTTCCTTTCATAAAATGAAGGAATAAAAAAGCCTGGACGAAAGAAGGTGTCCAGGCTCTTGAAGGCTTAATAAGAATTTATGACTCGTATGCATTTTCGCCGGCGAGTTCTTTTTGTTTCTTTTTCTTTTTCATGAATAGCTCTCGTCGCTTTTTCATCGCCTTGGTGATATAACCGCCTTTGAAGTTGCGCGGTTCGTAGGAGGCGACGAAAGCGGTCGGTTCGAACTCGGTGATGGTGCGGTAAAACTCTTTTTCCCGGTCGCGGCGCGCAGTGCAGTCGAGCCGGTAGCGGAGGGAATTCATCCCTTCCACTTCGCTTGTCGAAACGCTGAAGCCCACTTCCCGCAGACGGTTGATCAGCGCAGTGTTTTTCTGTGGTATATTTGCTTCTATCGTCACATAACCGATGGCCAGTTTCTCTTCCAGCATGCCGCCTATATAGACGCCGGTGCCGAAGCCAAGCGCATAGCCGATCATGTTGTAGTAGTTTGATAAATCGCTGAATACAAGTCCTAACGCAACGACATAAATGAAACCTTCCAGCATTCCCATCATACTAGCTTCTTTCTTCATCCCTTTAACGCCAAGAATCATCCTTAACGTCAAAACAGGCACGAACAAAAGCTGGACGGCAAAAATAATGACTGCCTGCAGCATCTGGCAATCCTCCTCTATGGTGTAAACTCCTTTGCAAGTTTATCAGAAAAAAGGAGTGGATGTAACCATTAATTTCAAAAAAGTGACAGGCACCTGTCGAAAAATCTTTATTCTTTACCTTCTTTTGTAAATTGCCGATATAAGAAATGGGGAAAGCCGCCATCAGGCTTGATTCAGTCGTTGTTTTCTATGTTAATACGAATTACATTGGTAAAAATGCAAAGGCAATAAAAATATATGTGTTTGAGAATGATGTTTTTCAAGTGAATGGAAGGTTGTGGAGAAAGGACTTTGTTTTCCATACATTGCACTTTGAACGGGAGTTGATTTCCGCTGCAGGGGCTCGCTGCTGCCAATTTCATAGAGTTTTCATTCCATTAAAGCGTACTTTTATGGAATGAGCCCCATATTAGTATGGAAAACCTTCGAAAAAAGAAAAAAGTCAAATACCCATTCTTTGCAACAACCAGTTCCCCCTTTACAGGCAGTAAAAGGCTTTAATAGTTCTGGCAAATATACATTAGGAGAGGGAAGGCTATGGGATGATTAATAGATTTGACTCTATTAAATAGATAATCTCCGGTCGTATTCCTTTGCTATTTTCGTTTCATATATTATCGTATTTAACAGGGGCAGTTTGTTTTATAACCGCAAAAGGATCATTAACTGAAGGCCCTGAATGGATAAGGAGGTAAGCTAAAATGAACGACAACGAAAAGTTGCCGCCGAAAACGTGTACAATCGACCTGTTAGTGACAGTTGAGCAGGATGTGGAGAAAGTGCTGGAGGGAAGAAAGAAGTCAGCACGCCGCAACGGCCGCTATGCCGATATCGGCGAAATCATGGAACTCCGTGATAAAAAATTCAAAGTGACAAAAGTTTACCAGCAGGATATCCGCAGTATATCCGATGAGGATGCAAGAAGTGAAGGGTTTAATTCTCTTGATGAATATCGCGAATATATCATGAGTATGCATAAACATTCCGGCAAGACACCTGCCAACAATGTCTGGAGTCCGGAGAAAAAAGTGTGGGTGCATGAATTTGAAGAGCTGGAGTAATATATAACGAAAAATAGTAATTTTGCAGCCCCTTCTGTAATAGAAGGGGTTTTTTATTCATTTTTTTATCCTGATTTGTTGCCCGATTGGAAATAGATACCTGTAAAAAGATGATTATAACAGAGAACAAGGGAGTATATGAAACATAAATAGGTGTAAACCCTTTAGAGGGCAGAAAATCAATCATAAGAATAAATAATGAGCAGTATCAGTAAGCGTTTTATAAGACTTACGCTCATAAGGGAGGACAGTGGAGCATTTAGATAAATAGTATCTCTGACACTGGCTAGAGCGCGGAAAGTGATAAAATATCATGATTTATGCGGACATTACATATTTGTGACAAAATTATTACTTCGCTATACTAGTAATGTAGGTGTAATATACAGAAAACATAAAAAATTCAGAATTCCCGGTTGAGGGGGGATAAATCAATTGAAAGTCATCGAAAAAATCGATAATGCTCTGATGTTTATCGAGGAAAAGATCTTGAGCTATTCCATTATTATTATTGCTGTGATGGTTGTGGGTAACGTTTTGAACCGTGCGATAACCGGGTCAAGCTGGTCTTTTTCTTCTGAAGTCAGTGAATTTGCTGTCTACCTGGCCACTTTTATGGGCATCGGCTATGCAGCGAGGAAAGGGAGGCACATCAGCATGTCCGCCTTTTTCGATCTCGCACCTCCCAAAATCCGCAAATTTTTAGCTATCCTCATTCCGTTTGTAACGGCTGTCATTTTATTTGTCATTACTTACTACGCATACCAGTATACAATGAGTGTTTATAACTCGGGCCGAGTAACACCAGCCCTTCAGCTTCCTGTGTATATCATGATTATCTGGGTGCCGATCGGATTGTTTTTGGGGGCGCTGCAGTTTCTGCGGAATGCGTGGATCAACATTAAAGAGGACGATGTTTACTTAGCGACCGAGAAAAAAGACTATATTTAGGTGATGCATAACGTAAATGAACCAATAAACCAAAGAGAGGAATAGAATATGGTTGCGACGTTACTGACAATTATGGTTGTTTTACTGGTGCTCGGCTTTCCGATGATGATTCCATTGATTGCAGCACCGCTCGTGATTGTCCTTGTGTTTTTTGAAGGACTTGATCCGATGCTGCTTGTCCAGCAGATGATGGAGGGGATATCCGCTTACGTGCTGCTGGCAGTGCCGCTGTTCATTTTTGCCGCTGACATCATGTCGACGGGAAAGACCTCACAGCGCCTGCTTGATTTCGTCGGTTCCTTTGTCGGACATTTGCGCGGCGGCTATGCCATCACAACGGCTGCAGCCTGTACGCTTTTCGGATCGATTTCCGGATCCACCCAGGCAACCGTTGTCGCGATCGGAAAACCGATGCGCGAGCGCCTGCTGAAAGCAGGCTATAAAGATTCAAGCGCGATCGCTTTGATTATCAACTCGAGTGATGTGGCGCTATTGATCCCGCCGAGTATCGGCATGATCATCTATGCCCTGGTGACTGGCACATCAGTCGGCGATCTCTTCGTGGCAGGAATTGGGCCGGGGCTGCTTGTTTTCGCAGCTTTTGCGGCGTACAGCTGGATCCATGCCAAGATTTATAAGATACCGCTTGCCGATAAAGTCCCATGGAAAGAACGCTGGTCGGTCATGAGAAAAGCGCTTTTGCCGATTGGGTTTCCAATCATCATTATCGGCGGTATTTATTCCGGGATATTCAGCCCGACAGAAGCGGCAGGAGTTTCCGTTTTATATGCTTTCATTCTGGAAGTTTTAATTTTCCGTTCAATTAAATTGAGTGATATGCCACGCATTGCCTTATCGACAGGGCTGGTCACATCCGCTGTCTTTGTCCTTGTAGCGGGAGGACAGGCGTTCACATGGGCGATATCATTTGCGCGTATTCCGCAAATGGTGACGGAAACGGTGCTCGGTACGGACCCATCGGCGATGTACATACTCATCATCGTTACGATCTTTTTCTTCATTGGCTGTATGTTCGTCGATCCGATTGTCGTCATTTTGATCCTGACACCGATTTTTTACCGCGAGGCAATTGCGGCCGGTATCGACCCGATCCATCTCGGCGTCATCATTACATTCCAGGCTGCACTCGGTTCGGCGACTCCGCCATTCGGAGTCGATATTTTCACGGCAAGCGCGGTTTTCAATAAACCATATTTAGAAGTCATCAAAGGCACACCGCCTTATATTTTCATTCTGGTGACAATTGCCGTTCTGTTAGTTGTGTTTGAGGAAATTTCTCTTTTCCTTTTATAGAGTATTTGAACATCACTACATTTTAGGGGGAATTACATGTTTAAAAAGAAATCGATTTTAGTGATTGCCATTATGATGGTCGTCAGCATGGTGCTGGCTGCCTGCGGCGGAGGCAATGCTGAAGAAGGTAACGCAGAAGGCGGATCTGACGGTGAAATGGAGAGCTATAACTGGCGTTTTGTGACTGAGGAATTGGACGGCCAGCTGCAATATGAATATGCAGAAGAATTCGCGAAGCGCATGAAAGAGAAGTCAGATGGAAAAATCACGATCGATGTGTATGAGTTTGGCGGACTTGGCAGTGAAGTCGACCAGGTTGAGCAGCTGCAAAATGGCGCTGTGCAGTTTGCCATCATGTCACCGGGTTTCACAGGCGGCATGGTAAAAGAAGGCCAGCTATTCGCACTGCATTTCCTGTTCCCGGATGACCTGGAAAAGACACAGGAAATCCTGAATACAAGTGAAGCATTAAATACAGACCTTACGAAAAAATATGAAGAGCACAACATTACCCCGCTTGCATACTGGACTGAAGGTGCGATGCAGTGGACAAGCGACAAGCCGATCACAAAGCCGGAGGATTTCAAGAACTTCAAAATGAGGACCCAGACGTCACCGCTTATTCTTGAATCCTATAAAGCATACGGCGCCAACCCGACGCCAATGAGCTGGGGCGAGCTTTATACCGCCCTAGACCGCGGAACCGTCCAGGGCCAGGAAAACCCGATCTTCTTCATTGAAGATGCTTCGTTCCATGAAGTGCAGGATCACATGACGATTTCAAACCACAACAACTATGTTGCGATGACAACAGTCAATACAGACTGGTTCAAAGGGCTTCCTGATGATGTGAAGGCATTGGTTACGGAGACAGTGGACGAAATGCGGGACTGGACATTCGACCTGCAGACTGAAATGAACAAAGAAATGCTGACAAAAATTAAAGAAAATGAAGAACATCCGACTGAAATCCATGAGCTGACTGAAGAACAGCGCGAGGCCTTCAGGGAAGAGGCAAAGTCTGTACGTGACTTCTACATCAATGAAGTCTCTACGGTTGATGGTGCAATCCTGGAAAAGCTAATGGGTGAAATGGAGTAAGAGACTAAGAGTGCTAAAAACCTATCCCTGTTGTAGGGGATAGGTTTTTTTGTGCGGAATGTCGAAAAGAAGGACGGAGTGCCGGACGGAGTGCCTGTCACCTGTCGAAAGTTTGTGAAGTTGCCCAATTGCCAGGCGGTGGATAGCCCGGTAGAATGAAGGCTGAAAGGATAATAGGAAAAGAGGTGACGCGGTGCCGCGAAAACGGCGAAATTGGAGTCCGCAGCTGTTTTATCATATTGTCTGCCGGAGAAACCATCGGGAAGCGCTTTTTCTTGATGATCGGGATTTTTCCACGTTTCTTTATATTTTGTATGATATCCACGAAAAGACCCCTTTCGAACTCCCCTGCTATTGTTTGATGACAAATCATTTCCACCTGATTCTCCGTGCGCACGATCAGTCCATTTCCAGTGTTATGGCTCTCTTGAACAAACGATATGCAAGTTATTATAACAACCGTTACCATCTGAAAGGCCATCTCTTTGAAGAACGCTTCTACAGCAAAGTTATCTATGGTGATAAAGGAATGCTGGAAGTCAGCCGTTATATTCACATGAACCCGGTCAGGGCAGGTATGGTTTCTGACCCGGCAGAATATCCGTGGAGCAGTTATCCGTTTTATTCAACCGAAATAAAGGACACTCCCCGGTATATGAACAGATCAGAAATTCTGGGAGCGTTGTCCGGGAATATGGCAGATTCACTATCACAGTATGATTCGTTTTGCAGGAAGCTAGAGGATTAGCGGAGTCTCTGGCATTGCCAAATTCGTTACTTTGTCTTGCAGCATAAACATTTTCTCTATGTTGTTCCTTTTAAAGAACAACTTTCTATCGTACAATGTACATAAGAAGATATGTTTACGGATCGTTCATTTTCAGGAAAGAAGGTCGAACGATGAAAAAGATTGGGCTGCTTTTCGTGATTGCAGGATTCTTGACTGCCGGTTATGCCGGCGTTCAGCTTTTTGATGCCAAGAAACAGACAGACGAGAACCTGGCGCTTGCTGAAAAAATAGTGGCTGCAAAACAACCGCCCCGCAGTGAAGAACGGGAAGTTGCTTCGTCTCCAGAGCGGACGTTTAGCGAGGGCGAAGTGATTGGGGTTCTCCAGCTTCCGGCGCTTGGCGAGAAACTGCCGATTATAGAAGGGACTGACGAGGATGAGCTGGCACAGGGGGTCGGCCATTATAGCGGAACGGCCTTTCCAGGTCAAAAAGACCAAATCCTGTTATCCGGACACAGGGACACTGTTTTTCGAAGGCTGGGAGAGCTTCGGCCCGGAGATGAATTGGTGGTTGAAATGGAAACGGGAAGCTTTCGGTATAGAATCGACGAAACGGAAATCGTCGGTGCTGACGACACCTCGGTTATAAGGTCTACGGCACCTGATGAAGTCCTGACCGTCTCGACCTGTTATCCGTTCGGCTATATCGGCAATGCGCCTGATCGGTATATTATCTATGCGAAAAGGGTTGAAGAATAGTCCCGCCTGAAAAACCAGTGTGATTTTAAAAATATTGTCGAAACACTGCCTGGATATATAAGTCAGGCTTTTTCTTTTGTCAAAAATACCAAATTCATGAACTTATCTTATATGATATGGTTCATTTTTCCCTATTATGGTAGTATATAAGTAGAAAGTGTAAGCGCTTTCTTTCTGTTTTTATCCAAATCTCCACCTTATTCTACAAATTTTTTACGATATAAGAGCAAACGGTTGCGTCGGTTTTTGTCTAACAAAATAAGGGTATATCATTTAAAACTGACGTGATCGGGCAGCACTGATCATCTCATCCCAAAAAATGAGAGAGAACAGCAAAGGGGGTAACATCATGGAGGCAGCCAGGCAATCCCACGTTTCGCTGGATGACTTTTTAAGCGACAAGCAGCATCGGCATCAATCCAACGTAAGAGATTTGTATGCATTCACCATTCATTTTGCCCGTACGGAATCAGATTACGGCAATTGGGACCTGTGGATCTGGGAGGACGGTAAGGCGGGACATGCTTATCCGTTCCAGAACGTGAATGATGGGTTTGCGACTGTCACTGTGGTGTCCCCTTCAAAATCCATTCATGTCATTCCACGCAAAGGCGAATGGGAGCAGCAGGACCTTACGCATACGATCGAAGTGCCGAACGGTGAACATCAAGCGGATGTACTGCTCGTTCAGGGTGACGGCCGAATTTATTATGCAAATGAGCAGGTCCAGAAGGAAACCCCCGAACAGCGGCGCATGATCGAATTCACCTATAAACGGCATGACAATGACTATGAAGGATGGAATCTCTGGACGTGGGGTAATGGCATAGCCGGAGGCCGGGTTGATTTTGAACGGATTAGCGACCACGGGGCTGTCGCATATATTGAAGCGGACAGCAAGACCGAGCAAATCGGATTTGTCATCCGGCGGTGGGACAGCTGGGAAGTAAAAGACCCGTATAGTGCTGACCGTCATATTAAGGTCGGCCCGGAACCTTATACAAAAGTGATGGTTGAAAATGGCGTTGCTGAAGTGAAGCAAATCCCGGGGAACACCGGGCCGGTATTTAAAAAGAACTCCATATTCTTTACTTATCGGGATTACGATCTTTTTCAAGAAGGACGCATGGCGCAGATTGAAAGCGTCATTTTGAAAATTGGCGGCAAGGCATACAGCATGGAATATATAGAGGAGGAAGAACGGTTTGTCTATGATGCTGCCGGGCTGGAAGAAGGGGTCTATCCTTATTCGTTCCTCGTGACGAAAGCCGGGCTGACAGAAGAGCGGACAGACCCAGCCAATCACTGGAACGGCAGGTCAACGGTTGTATACAAGTGTCCTGAAGTGAAAATCAATGCCGGGGTCTATCCTCAAAAGGTGACGTACCGTGAAAATGTGGTGTTGGAAGTTGATACCTATGTATCCGATCCGGCCGTATCTATAAAAGGTATTTATGCGGATCTGTCTGAAATCGGCGGGAGCAGAAGGCAGCAATTCGACCCTGAGCTGAACCGGCAGGCAATCGCAGTGAAACAGTCTATTCCGGCAGGCATCAAAACGCTTCCTGTGACGGTTGTTGATGAATTCGGGAATGAACATACCGGTGAGGCATCAATTGAAGTGGCAGCGGATGCCGTAACCGATTCTGCCGACTTTGACTGGGATGAAGCCCGCATCTATTTCATGCTGACCGACCGTTTTTATAACGGTGATCCGGACAATGATGATCCGTATGGTGAACAGTATGATAAACTTCATCCGGAAACGTATCATGGCGGGGACTTCCGGGGGATTATCGATAAATTGGACTATCTTAGCGATCTCGGCATCAATACGATCTGGATTACGCCGATTGTTGAAAATATCCACTGGAACGTGCGTCATGGCCACGGCGGTTATCAGTATGGCTATCATGGTTACTGGGCACAGGATTTCACTAAAATTGATAAGCATTTGGGAGATCTTGACACTTTTAAGGAACTGCTTGAAAAAGCGCATGACCTCGGTATCAAAATCATGGTTGATGTTGTACTCAATCATGCCGGCTATGGGCTGAAAGAGGACGACAGGGACGATGGCATCCCGAATTTCCCGGCGGATGCTGACCGTGAACGTTTCGATGGCATGTTCCGCGCCGGAGGCACCGATACTGTGAAAGGCGAATTGGCAGGAATGCCTGATTTCATGACCGAAAACGCCGAGATCCGGGACAAGCTGATTGAATGGCAGGCTGACTGGCTCGAACGGTCAAAGACAGACCGCGGTGACACGATTGACTACTTCCGGGTCGATACCGTGCGCCATGTTGAAGATACGACGTGGAAGGCGTTCAAAGCACGTCTGACTGAGGTGAAGCCTGATTTTAAGCTGATCGGTGAATATTTCGGCGGCAGTGTCGATGAAGACGGCGGTTTCCTGAACAGCGGGGAAATGGATTCGATCCTCGATTTTGAATTCAAGCACCAGGCCGATCAATTCATTTACGGGAATATCGATGAGACGGAACAGTATCTTGAATCCCGAAACGGCAAGCTGAACAACACATCACAGCTCGGGCAGTTTTTGAGCAGCCATGATGAAGACGGGTTCCTCGTTTGCCGGGCGGATTGGGATGAAGGGAAAATGAAGTTGGCTGCCGCCCTCCAGATTACCGCAAAAGGCCAGCCGGTCATCTATTACGGTGAGGAAATCGGCCAATCCGGCAAAAATGCCGGCAATATGGATGCTGGAGAATACAGCGAAAACCGTTATGATTTCGACTGGAGCAGGGTCGGGAATGAGATGCACAGCCATTACCGGAAAATGCTGAACATCCGCAAGGCCCACTCCCTCATTTTTTCCAAAGGTACGAGGGCAAAAGTGGCGGGCGGCAGTGAAGAAGGCTTCCTCGTTTTCAAACGCTGTTACCGCGGAGAAGAGGTGCTGGTCGGTTTGAATCTATCTGAGGAAAGCCGGGTTGCGGAAGTGCCGGTTCCTGGTGAACAGGGTGAGGCTTTTGCAGATCTATACGGCGGTAAGGAGTATACCACTGATGAAGGTTCTGTTGTGAAAGTTGAGCTGCCTGGCCGGGGAAACGGCGGGACGGTTGTGCTGGTGAAAACATGATAGAGGGAAACCCCGGACAGAGTTAAGCCGGGGTTTTGTTTTATCTATAGATGAAACAAATCTACACTTGATACGTACCAGTAAAGAGGTGCTTTTATAACTGGAAGGGATAAAAAACATGACTAAAAAACTCTTACTGTTGTTAATGTCTTTTTCACTATTGCTTAACGGCTGCAGCTCTGTTGAAAATGCGAAAGAGGATATTTTCGGGTTTAAGGGCACATATATAGGAGATGCAAATACGTTAGGGAACATGATCAGGCAGTTGCCAAGTGCCGAATATTTTGAAGGAATGGAACTGAAGACGAAGGAAAAGCCTTATGGAATGGTTTTGGCCTACAGCATTGAAGATGAACCTGTGAATGAAGCGGCCGTAAAGAAAACGGTCCTGGCCAATGCGGCATTTCTATTTGCATTGGTCAAAAATGCGGATTGGATTACGTTTGCTTTTGGAGACCAGCGGTATACGGTGACAAAAGAAGACTTGCAAAAGTGGTATGGAAAGGAGTTAGCAAGTTTTAAAAGTGCGGATGATTTGGAAAATCTCATTCAAATTTCTTTACGGGATGGAATGAAAGTGGATGAATTCTTTAATGACATGAACAAGGCGCAGGATTCACTTTAACTGGCTGGGAGTGCAAGTAAAAAGGGACCTATTAGTTAATAAGGTCCCTATTTCTTATCTAGATTTTAAACCGCCGCACAACCTCCTGAAGCTCTTCAGCCATCTGTGAGAGCGCATCTGCCGATGATGTGATTTCTTCCATGGAGGCAAGCTGCTCCTCGGTGGAAGCGGCGACTTCCTGTGACGACGCGGAATTTTCACGGGCGATCGCTGACAGCTCAGCCGCGCTAAGAGAGAGTTCCTGCACACTTGCGGCCATTTGCTGTGCGGTTGCCGATACTTCTTCGATTTGCGGTGCGATTTCCCGCATTCCTCCGACGATTCCTTTGAATTTCCCGGCGGTTTCCCCGGCGATTTCCATGCCGTTTTTGACGTTATCACTGACATCCGCCATCGTTGTGACAGATCGCTCGGTATCTTGCTGGATTGCTGCGATCAAATCGGAAATTTGTTTTGCTGATAGTTTGGACTGTTCGGCGAGTTTCCTGACTTCGTCTGCGACGACAGCAAAGCCTTTGCCGTGTTCACCGGCTCTGGCCGCTTCGATTGCAGCGTTAAGTGCCAGCAGGTTTGTCTGTTCGGAAATACCGCTTATGACCTCGCTGATCTGTCCGATTTCTTTGGAGCGTTCACTGAGCGACTTTATGCTCTCGTTTGATTCAATTACCGCCCGGTCGATTGTGTTCATCTGATCGACGGTTTGTTTTACGAATGTTTCTCCGGTTTCGGCATGTTCGGCTGTTGAGTTGGCGAACTCGAAAACTTTATGGGTGCTTTCCGCGATTTTTGTAATGCCTGCTGAAACTTCTTCGATGGCAAACGTGTTTTTTTCCACTCCGCTAGTCTGGTTCTCGGCACTTCCGGCAATTTGTTCTATGGCTGAGGCGACCTGTTCGGTTGCGCTTGTCGTTTGGTCAGCACTTGCTGACAGCTGTTCGGATGCTGATGCTACGCTTTCGGATGTTGTGGTCACTTCCGTTATCAAGGATCCCAGTTTTTGTTTCATATTCTGGTAACTTGCAGCGATGACGCCAATCTCATCTTGTGAATGGTCCCGGATATCAGCGGTGAAGTCCCCTTCTCCCGCTTGTTCAAGGACCTCAGCGATCACCGTCAGGCGCTTGCGGATTCTGCGGGCAAACCAGATGCCAATAAGGTTGGTTATAAGAATGATGACGGCCAGTGCACCAAAATACACTTTATTGAAGCTGCCGAGTGTCGCCTGGATAAACTCTTCAGATGCCCCTACGTAATAAATTCCGATGATTTCGCCGCTGCTGTTTTTGATCGGCATATAGGCTGTTTGATAGTCTTTCCCGACGACATTTGCTTCGCCAAGAAAGACTTTGCCGTTTTTAAGCACAGTCTCATTCACTTCCTGCGAAACCGTCGTGCCGACCGCGCGTTTTCCATCCTTCTGGACATTCGTGGATATTCTTGTGTCCCCCTGGAAAATCGTCACCGTATCATGTGTCAGTTCGCCGATTTCATCGACGATTTCGTAGTTTTCGTTCAGTTTGGTATCGCCTTTGAAAAGACTCCCGCCCTTTATTTCCCAATCTCCCGGATATTTTTCATCAATATATCGATAAGACAGTGCGAGGTCTGACTTTGCTTTTTCAACAGCTGAATCTTTCAGTCCGCTTTTGACCTGAGTGTTGACGATGATTGAAACACTAACGGCCGTAAGGATAATTACCGAAACGATAAGAAGGTTGATCTTATGTCCGATTTTCAATTTCTTTAAAACATTCATTGACGAGTCCCCTTTTGTGTTATTAGTTGGCACGTGCAAGCAACTGTTCGACTTCTCCCATATTCGGAAGTTTTTCGATATCGAGGATGATGACCAGTCTGTTTTCCAGCCTGGCTACACCCGTTATGTAATCTCCATTGCTTTGCAAAAGCGGAGGCGCCGGCTGGATTGCTTTTTTCTCAATATCAAGCACCTCACTGCCTGAATCGACCAGCAGTCCGACATTGCCTCCGTTTAAAATGGCGATGATAAGGCGCTGCTGGCCGTCTGAAGCAGGAGGTGACGAGACAGCCATCCGCTTCCGAAGGTCTATGACCGGCAACACCTCATCACGGAGATGGATCATGCCCATTACATCATCGCTCGCATCTGGTACAGCAGTAATTTTCATCACATGTTCTATCGACCGGACCTGACTGATGCCGACCGCAAATTCTTCGTGCCCAAGCTGGACAATGATATACTTTGATTCCTGGTTTACGTCGATCATTTTTCTCCCCCTTTTACATGAGAATTTCAAAATGAAATGGAAGGCGCCGGTTTGAAATTTGAAGTTAATACGGGTATAGCACCACTCCCCTGTCACAAACAAAAACTTTCCCCATAAAAAAACTGCCCGATACAGTTTCAGGCAGGCAAAAACAGGCTCAATTAATCTTCTTGAAAAGAAGAGCAACTGGCTGGCGTGTCTACTGTGATAGAGTTAGCCCCTGTAGCTTTGCGTCCCGGCTTTTCAGCCGGTTTGCCAAAAACAGATATGTGTCCCTGGTGTGTGAAAAGTAATATGTATATGTGAATATTGTCATGATTCCATTTTACTGCATGTGAAATGGTAAGAATAGGGTATTGGGTAAGCGTTCTCAAAAAGTTCATAAAATGTAAATTTATTCATCATGACTTTACCGCAGTACCTAAATAAAGGTTTATTGTTGTCATATTCGGCTGGTTCCCTTTATAATTATGTTTACTGAAAATTCTAAATGGGGGAGGCCTGTGGGGTGCCGATAAATATTCCAAAGTTGCTGCCAGCCCGCGAAGTGCTGGAGAAAGAGAATATTTTCATAATGGATGAAGAAAGGGCGGTCACGCAGGATATCCGTCCATTGAACATATTGATCTTGAATTTGATGCCTGAAAAGGAGAAGACGGAGGGGCAGCTGCTTCGGCTGTTGGGAAACTCGCCGCTGCAGCTTAACATTTCGTTTTTGCGCACGGTCACGCATGAGTCAAAGAATGTAAGCAAGTCGCATCTGGAACAGTTTTATATTTCATTTGATGATATTAAGCACCGGCGGTTTGACGGCTTGATCATAACAGGGGCTCCGATTGAACATTTGCCGTTTGAACAGGTGAATTACTGGCAGGAGCTCACGGAAATTATGGAATGGTCAAAGGAGCATGTCACCTCAGTCATGCATATATGCTGGGGTGCGCAAGCTGCGCTATATTATCATTATGGAATCGATAAGGTCGGGCTTCCGGGCAAGTGTTCCGGCGTGTACCAGCATCAAGTGTTGCAGGCGCCGGGCATTGAACTGCTGCGCGGATTTGACGATGAGTTTCTGGCACCGGTTTCAAGGTATACCGATATTGACCTTGATCAATTGGAGAAAAGCGGGCAAGTGAAGCTGCTTGCATCTTCACCGGATGCGGGCCCGTTCCTGATGATGTCGGAAAACGGCCGCCATGTGATGGTGACCGGGCACCTCGAGTATGACACGGGAACGCTCGCTGACGAATATGCCCGCGATACCGCGAAAGGACTCGATGTGGAAGTGCCGCGCAACTATTTTCCCGATAACGACCCGGAAAAGAGGCCGCTGAACCGCTGGCGCTCACATGCCCATCTGCTGTTTTCCAATTGGCTCAATTACTATGTTTACCAGGCGACTCCGTTTGAATGGGAGTAGACAGGTGCCTGTCACCCGTCGAAGTTTGTCGAAGAAAAAACCGGTCCGCAAATAGTTTGCGGACCGGTTTTTGTATTTGTTAAGGAAATTATAAAATGTAAGCGTTGAGGATAAAAAGCCAGAAGAGAACCGTCCAGCTCCAGGCGCCAGCGGCTATCGTCATAAGCGGAGATCCCCTCCGGGAGGAAAGAGCACCTCCCTGCGGGAACCCCCGCTTATGCGTACGCCGCTATGCGGGCGCCTTGCGCATTTGTTCTTGGAAGGTCAGGCGGCGGCTTTTTTCTCCGACTCGTCAACGACAGCTGCTCCGACAATATCGCCCATGACGTTGGAGGCTGTGCCGGCCATGCCGATGATGACATCGACGCCTGCGACGAGCGCTACGATTTCAAGCGGCAGGTTGAACAGGGATAGCACAGCCGATAACGTAACGAGGCCTGCTGCCGGTATGCCGGCTGTTCCGACTGACAGCAGCGTTCCAGTCAGAACGATGATGAACAGGTCGGCTAGAGCGAGCTGAATGCCTGTGACGTTGGCGGCAAAGACGATCGACACACCCATTCTGAGCGCCCCTCCGTCCGAGTTGAACACGGCACCGAGCGGGAGACTGAAGTTGGCCGTCCGCTCTGAGATGCCAGCCCGTTTGGCGGCTTCAATCGCCACTGGAAGGGAGGCAATGCTGCTTGATGTAAAGAACGCCGTCGTATAGGCATCTTTTGTTTTGCTGTAAAACTGCTTCAGCGAAATTTTGGAGCTTTTTAAAAACAGGCTGTAGACGAGAATCCAGAGCAGCACAATGCCAAGATAGAAGACACCCGTAAACCGGAGAAGCGAATTGAAAGTGTCCCAGCCCTGCCCGGCGAATGAAGTGGCAGTGATCGCCAGGATACCGACAGGCGCATAAAGCAAAATCCCTTTTAAAACGAGGAAGAACATTTCATTGGCGGCCTGGAAAACCCTCTGCAGCAAATCCCCGTATTCGTTCATCGCCTCATCACCAGAAAAACGCATTTGTGAGATGGAAAAACCGATGATAACAGCAAGAAACAGGATCGCCATCAAATTTCCGGATGAGAATGCGGTAAACAGATTGTCAGGAATCATATTCAGCAGGACACCTGCAAATGAAGGCGATTCGGGCTTATCAACGGATGCATCAGGCAGCGTCAGCGACTCGCCCGGATTGAATAGGAGGGCGAGACCGAGGCCAATGAATACCGCAGCGGCCGTTGTCGAGATATAGTAAAGGACCAGTTTCCCGCCCATCCTGCCGAGCTGGAGCGGGTTCATCTGATTGACCGCAAGCACAACGGTCAGAAAAACGACGGGAACGGCTATCAGATTCAACAGTTTGATCAAAACCGTCCCGAGCGGCTCAAGAAAACTGACGGACGGCCCGAACAGAGCACCGGCAGCAAGCCCGAGGATAAAACCTGCCGTCATTTTTATAAGCAGTGACGTTTCTTTATACTTCGTCCATAAATTCACCATTTTCACCATCGCTTTATTAGTAATATGTGGTTAGTATACCATAGACCGTTACAGGTGCCTGTCACTTGTCGAATTCAATGCCGACATAAATCGACAAGTGACAGGCACCGCGACCTTAATTCCCCGCATACCTGGAGTAATACGACTTTGCCTCAGTGACATCTTCCACCCCCTGGACGAGGACACGGCCGTCTTTGAAAAAGATCATGGTGATGCGGTCATCGGGGGAAAAACGGACGAGGAATGGTGTTGTCTCCGTTTTCCCTGCTTTGTCAAGGCGCCGGGCTGTTTTTTCAAGATTTACATTCAATTTTGTGCGCGGATTGATTTGGACAGTGTCCCTGCCGCAGAGGGCAGTATAGTTTTCTTGGCTGCTTTCTGATTGATCGAGAAACTCATAGTGATGATGGACACACGCCGGGCAATCAGGGTTACGGCCCTGTGAGATATCCATCTGGAAAAAGGAATTATGCCAGATCTCGAATTTTTCAAGATTGGGGCTCGGCCTGGCTCCGGTCAAGAGTTTCAGCGCTTCGACAGCTTCAAAAGACCCGATGATATCCGTGATCGGCGAGATGACGCCAATCGTATCGCATGTTTCCCCAAGGCCAGACGGCAGATCGGGAAACAGGCAGCGGTAGCAGGGGGTTTCTTCCGGCACGATGACGGCAAACATGCCCCGCGAACTGACGGCACCGCCATAAATCCAGGGTGTATTGAACTTTATGGCGGCATCATTGATTAAATAACGCGTCATAAAATTATCTGTGCCATCGACTATGACATCAAACCCTTTGAGCAATTCTTCCGCGTTATCTGGATTCAAATCCGCAAGCACCGGATCGACAGAGACAGTTGAATTGATCCTGGCCAATTTTTTCTCGGCCGCAATTACCTTGGGGAGGCGGTCAGCTGCATCGTCTTCATCAAACAGAGTCTGCCGCTGCAGGTTTGATTTTTCCACAAAATCACGGTCTATTATTCTTACAAAACCGACACCCGCACGGACAAGGTGGTTGGCGATGACTGTCCCCAGGGCACCCATTCCCACGACTGCCGCCCGGCTTTTCATCAATTTCTGCTGGCCTTCTTCGCCGATCGGCTGGAAAAGAATTTGCCGGGAGTACCGTTCCATTTCCGAGTTCATTTTTTATCCCTGCTTTCCTGAAACATTTACTTAAATTATAAAGCATAGATTAAGATAGGCTGAATAAAAAAAGGAGAAAATTACTATTCATAAAAAGGGATTTTAGCAGATAAGTCGAAATTATAAGATAGTTGTGCCGTGTTATTTTGACGGAGAAAAGAATGAAAGAGGTGTGTAGGATCAATGAATCTCGGCGGGTTTAAAAACAAAGAAGTGCTTGTGGATTTGACGAGCGGTGACATTGGCTACAGGGAGATCAATGAAGAGGATGCCAAAAAGTATATTGGCGGACGCGGTCTTGGCGTAAAATATGTTTTTGACAATGGCCCTGATGTGGAACCGCTGTCAGACGAAAATATTTTATGTGTCATGACCGGGCCGGTTTCTGGATCAAGAACATCAATGAGCGGCCGGCTTGCGGTTGTTACAAAATCACCGCTTACCGGGACAGTGACCGATTCCCATATGGGGGGCTGGACAGCGGCAAGGCTTAAGTGGGCTGGCATTGATAATATTATTTTCAAAGGCAAAAGTGACAGGCCGGTTTACCTTTATATCGAAAATGGCAGAGCGGAGCTGCATGAAGCGGCCGACCTGTGGGGCAAGAGCACAAGGGAAACTGTCAAAGCGATGAAGGATGAATATGGCGAAGAGGATTTGAGCGTCATGACCATCGGCCAGGCCGGTGAGCATCTTGTCCGCTATGCCTGTTTCATGAACGAACATGACCGTTCGGCAGGACGCGGCGGTACGGCAGCCGTTGCCGGATATAAAAACCTGAAGGCGATTGTCATCAAAGGGTCGCAGAAAGGCAATATGCCTGAGCCGAAACTGAAGGATGAATACAAAGAAGCGAATAAAAAAGCTGTCAAAGCGATCATGGAAGGCGGGCTGACCGCGCCGAACAAAGGCGGCCTGTCAGTATACGGTACAAACGTGCTCACGAACATCATCAACGAAGTCGGCGCGCTGCCTACAAGAAATTCGCAGCTTACCCACTGGGATGAAGCTGAAAAGCACAGCGGTGAATATGTCAATGAGCATCTTCTGGTGGCTAATAATACATGCCATGCATGCCCGGTTGCATGTAAGATTGAAGTCGAGGTCAAGGATGGCAAGTATAAAACCCGTGTTGAAAGCTTCGAATTCGAATCCTCCTGGGCGCTCGGTACGAACAGCGGATTGAGCAATTCGGAAGCGATCGCCTACCTGATTGACCGCTGCAACGAGTACGGAATTGATACAATCGAACTCGGCAACGCGTTCTCCGCCACGATGGAAGCGCATGAAAAAGGCCTTGTCGACGAAAAGCTTGACTGGGGCGATGCCGATAAAATGATTGAAATGACAAGACAAGTCGCTTACCGTGAAGGATTCGGCGATGTACTGGCAGAAGGTCCTGCCCGCGCAACAGCAAGCTGGGGAGCGCCTGAACTGTCCATGTCTGTAAAAGGCCAATCCATCCCGGCTTATGACCCGCGCGGCATCCAGGGAATCGGCCTTGGCTATGCGACAAGTAACCGCGGTGCCTGCCACCTGCGCGGCTACACAGTTGCGAGTGAAATCGCAGGCATTCCGGAACCGACAGACCGCCTTGTGCCGGAAGGAAAAGGCGAACTGCTGAAAATATTCCAGGATATGCTGGCATTCTCTGACTCTATGGATATTTGTAAGTTCTCCTCCTTCTCTGAAAATGCCGAGCATTATGCCGAGCAGTACAGCGGCATGACCGGCATTCCGATGACTGCTGAAGATGTCATGAAGGCAGGCGAGCGGATTTACAATATCGAGCGTTACTACAATAACCTGGCCGGCTTCGACAAGCGCGAAGACGACTTCCTGCCGAAGCGCTTCACTGATGAGCCTGCTTCCGGCAACAGTGAAGGATCCGTCAGCCGCATGGATATCATGCTTGATGAATACTATCAAGTCCGCGGCTGGAAAGATGGCGTCGTCACTGAGGAGAAACTGAAAGAGCTGGGGATTGTTACACCGGCTAAGCAGTAAAACAGGATACAGGTGAATGATGAAAGGCTTCCGCTGTGCGGAAGCCTTTTTGGTTTGATCGGGGTTGCCTACGGGATTGCCTGGCAATTGCCTCGCAATTGCCAGGCAATCATAGGTCTTTTTGACTATCCGCCAATTCGGGTTGTTTTATAACGGTAGTTTTTAATAAGTTCATCAAGCTTCTCAGCTGACTCAGCGAGGAAGCGGATATGGACAGCGTTTACGATGAACGTTTTGGTGATGGCGACATCTTCTTCCCTGAGTATCTGGCCGCTCCAGCCGTCGCCTGTGTAGATGAGGGGAAAGGCGTCGGTATCGCTCATTTTACGTCCGCCCAGCTCCTCGAAGTACATGCCGAGATGATTTAGATTTATGCCCCTGAACTCAAGGTCCCTGCTTTTCATCTTAACCGCCTGCCACCGGCGGGAACAGTGCAAACTGATCGGATTCCTTCACAGTGGTCTCAAGCCCGCTGGCATGAATAATATTTTTGCCGTTAATAAAAACATGGACAAACGGTTTTAACGTCCTTTCTTCCGTAAACACTTCTTCTTCAAGGCCCGGATATGTTTCAGTCATTTTATTCAATACATCAATCACCCGATCGCCCTCAGGGTGGACCTCCACTTTATCTCCTCCGCAAATATCACGGAGATTGGCAAACACTTTGACTATCAAATCAATCGCCCCTTTCTTCCATACTTCTATATTACGGTGAGAAGCGGTGCCTGTCACTCACCGAGTTTTGTCGAAAAATGCAGGTGCCTGGGAATTGCCTGGAAATTGCCAGGCACCTCTATGAATCGACAAATTGTGACAAGTGACGGGTGCCGCGGAATGGTACAATAATTCTGACACTTATCATTAAGGAGGTACATATTCATGGGTGAAACTGTTTCCTGCAAGACTTCCATTTTTGCTTTCAGTAAAGATCATGAACCTGTCCGCCGGGTAAAGAGTGGAGAGTCGGTTACGATTGAAACATACGATTGTTTTGAAAATCAGATCACCAGCGAGAAAACAACGATGACTTCCATCGATTGGAACCGGGTGAATCCGGCAACTGGCCCGATTTATGTAGAAGGTGCGGAACCGGGAGATATTTTAAGGGTTAAGATTGATGAACTGAAAATCGGGGACCGCGGTGTCATGGCGACAGGCAAGGGACTTGGCGTCATGGGCCACCGCCTGGAGGAAGAGTTTGATGTGAAAATTGTGCCTGTCAAAGATAATAAGGCAATCTTTGATAAAAAAATGGAAATCCCGCTCAATCCGATGATCGGTGTAATGGGGGTGGCTCCGCAAGGGGAACCGGTTTCCTGCGGCACTCCCGGCGCTCATGGCGGCAACATGGATACGAAGCTTGTGACAGAAGGAGCCGTCCTCTATTTCCCAGTTTTCGCAGAAGGGGCGTTATTTGCCACCGGTGATTTCCATGCTGCGATGGGAGACGGTGAAGTGTGTGTATCAGGGATTGAGGTGCCGGGCGAAGTTACGGTTACACTTGATGTCATAAAGGGGCACAAACTAGAATTCCCGCTTCTCGAAAATGATGAAGGCTTTGCGATGCTGGTCTCGGCCGAAACACTCGATGAAGCAGTCAAAAAGTCGGTTGAAGATATGATTGATCTGCTGCTTCCGTATACGGGCCTCACGTTATCTCATATGACCATGCTTATGAGCGCTGTCGGCCAGACGCAGATCAGCCAGGTCGTCGATCCCCTTGTCACTGCGAGATTCTTTGTTCCCCGATCCGTTTTTGAAGCTTATGGAATTACATTATTTGAATAAGGCGAAAAGGGGATCTCCATTGTGAGATCCCCTTTTGTTTATAGATTGCCTGGCAATTGCCAGGCACCCCCATGAACCGACAAAACCCGACAAGTGACAGGCACCACCCGAATATTACAAATCGCTCGACTCCATGCTCTGGAGTTTCTTTTCTTTTTGTTTCTTTCCGTTTGTTGTTGGCGGAGCAAGGCTAATGATGGTGTCGCCGGGTTCTCCTTTCAGTTCGATTTCTGTCTCATCGGTGAAGAACTGCAGGACTCCGGAAGCTTTGACGATGACCATCAGAATGGTGTTTTCACTGCGCTCTTTCAGGTACTGCCCGTAAGTGTACTCTTCCGAAAGGGTTGTTTTCCGGAAACCAAAGCCCTGTGAAATTTTTGTATATAAGTCTTCAAGCGGCGGGCCGCCGTTGAACAGCACTCTGCCGCCGATGGTATTCCGCTTATTTTCGATGTCCTCACCTTCGCTGTTCTTAAGCCTCACTTGATAAAGGTTGCTGCGTCCAAGCGTAGGGACATACGTTGTGCAAACGAGTGTGTTATAGGCATCGTGTTCTGTTGCTGCAATCAGATATTCATGCTGGCTCATATCAAGCCGGTATTCAATTTGTTCTGAGAGAACGTCGCCGTGATAATAGGGGACATCCCGGTTTCTTGCACTATACAGCCTGCGCCAGGAAGAATCGACAACCATTACAGGAATCTTAAGATCCTTCAGGGTCGCAGCAAGTTCGGTTGTAAACCGGTTGCCGCCGACAATCATCACACCCGGCTGCCCCGCGCCTGCCAGACCCAGCTTCCGGCCGAGCCAGCCGAGGGAAATTCCATGAACACTGACGGTTGTAAACACCAGCGCGAATGTTAAGGAGTTAAGCATCGTTGCGTCTTCAAACCCTGAATCAAGCAAAATACTGGAAAAATAACCGGATACCGTCAGGGCCACAATCCCCCTCGGCGCAATCCAGCCGACCAGCGTTTTCTCCTGCCAGCTCAAACCGCTTTTTATAGTGGCCAGAAAAATGGAAAGCGGTCTGACAAGAAAAAGCATAAGCAGGACGAAAATGACGATGTTCCAGTTGAATATATCAAGCAAGGTATCTGTTGTTAATGAAGCAGTCAGCATAATGAAAATAGCCGATGTCAGCAAAATGGAGAGATTTTCCTTGAAATGCCGCATTTCAGCGATCGACGATAATCTCATATTGGCAAGTGTCATCCCCATAGCAGTAACGGCCAGCAATCCAGTCTCATGGGCAATTTCATCCGCAATGATAAAGCAGGCGAGAACGAGGATGAACACGACCGGAGACTTCAAATACTCAGGAACGAGCCCTTTTGTAAACGAAGTGCCGACCGCCTTGCCGATTCCCCAGCCAAAAAATATCGCAAAAATCGAGGCGGCCAGAAAGTAAATGAGTTCTCCTCCCGGGGAAGAAATGAATTTGATTATCTCAAAAGCAAAGACAGCAAGAAGTGCCCCGATGGGATCGACTATGATGCCTTCCCATTTCAATATTTTTGCAGGGCGCGCTTCCAGGCTGGCCTGTCTCAATAGCGGCAATATTACGGTCGGACCTGTGACAATGAACAGCCCGCCAATAACGAACGCCACGGCCCATGATAAGCCCGCAATGTAGTGGGCTGTGAGAGAGCCGAGCAGCCAGGCCAGCGCCGCACCAATCGTGACGATTCGCAGCACTGGTTTTCCCAGTCCTCGGACTTCACGGAAATCCAAATTCAAGCTGCCTTCAAAAAGAATAATGGCAACAGCGAGAGAAATCGTCGGTTCATATAGTTTTCCAAAAGCGACTTCAGGATCGATTAGTCCGGTAAACGGCCCTGCAAGCAGACCGACAACCGACATAAGGACAATGGCAGGGAACCTGAATCGCCAGGCGGCCCATTGTGAGGCGACGCCGAGCACACCTATGATCATCAATACGACTAAAAATGAATCCATCATAACTACTATCCCCTTCATGATTCGCACGTTAGTGACTGATAAAATCCGGTATTGCGAATTAGTGCTATGTAAAACGTTATTTGTCATGCCAGATAAGTACTGATAAATTATACTTTGCAGTGAAAAACAAATTTGATGCACCAGGTTTCTTCATACTGTTTCTGATGTATTCCCCAATTTCTGCGGGGTCAATCCTTTTCCAGTATCAGTTAAAATGTGTTTGGATATAAAAGGCTATGCTATAATAATTTCATAAATCAGGAAGAAGCGGGGGGAACCTCATGATCACCATCAAGGAAATCGCAAAGCTTGCCAATGTATCTCGCACAACGGTCTCAAGAGCGCTGAATAATTCCGGATACGTAAGTGAGGATGCGAGAAAACGCATCGAAAAAGTGATAGAAGAAACCGGATATGTGCCAAGTGAACATGCGAAATCGCTTCGTACGAAAAAGACAAAAGTAATTGGCGTGATTTTGCCGAAAATCAGCACAGAAACAGCCAGCCGGGTTGTAAATGGCATTGATGAGGAATTGGCCGGGGCTGGCTATCAAATTTTGCTTGCCAACACCAACCTCGATCGTTCAAAGGAAATCGAGTATTTGAAACTTTTAAAAAGCAGGCAGGTCGACGGCATTATTTTGCTCGCAACAAATGTAAGCGATACGGTTACAGCAGCCATCCATGATCTTGATTTGCCGTTTGTCGCAATCGGACAGGATATCCCGGAAGCCTCAAGTGTCCTCTATGATGATTACCATGCTGCCAGGGACATAACCAGGCTGTTTATCGAAAAAGGACACGAAAAAATAGCGTTTATCGGTGTAGATGAATCCGACCGGGCAGTAGGCTATTTGCGCAAAAAAGCATTTCTCGACACGCTTGATGCAAACGGAATAACGGTCAGGGAATCCTGGGTCAAAAATGGACGCTTCACAATCGAATCAGGCTATGATGCCATGAAAGCGATTATCGAAACAAATGAAGAAAAACCGACCGCTGTTTTTGCCGTTACCGACCGGCTGGCAGTTGGGGCAATGGAGTATTTGAAAAAAAACGGCTATCACGTACCGAACGATGTGGCAATCGCAGGAATCGGCGCATCAGAACTTTCAAAGTATGTAACGCCTTCTTTGACCACTGTTGCTTATCAAAACGAAGAAGCAGGGCGTACCGCTGGGCGCTTGATGTTGAAAAAAGTGTTAAACAGCGAAAATTCTGCAGAGAAAGTGGTTCTTTCTTATAGACTAATCAAACAAGATAGTTTATGATGAAGATGTAACCGATTCCATAGTATTTATGTATGCTGTGGAATCGATTACATTACTTTTTTATGTGGAATCGATTCACCATTTTTGGGTCATTTTCAATGAATAGGGAATAATAACCCTTGTATGTATTTCTTTTAATAAATAGGGAGGAGTGGACAAGTTGGATAATCGTCAAATTGCACAAGGCATCATCGATGCAGTCGGCGGCCAGGACAATATCATGTCAGCTGCCCACTGCGCTACCCGTCTGCGCATTATGGTCAAAGACAAAGAAAAGATTGATACGGACAGTGTTGAAAAGCTTGATAAAGTCAAAGGCGCTTTTTATAATTCCGGACAGTTTCAGGTTATCCTCGGAACAGGAACAGTAAACCGCATTTATGAGGAAGTCGTGAATCTCGGTGTGTCGGGGTCCACCAAGTCAGAGCAAAAAGAGGAAGTGAAGAAGCAAGGGAACTGGTTCCAGCGCGCCATCCGCACGTTCGGTGACGTGTTTGTGCCGATTATCCCGGCCCTCGTCGCAACCGGCTTATTCATGGGTCTGCGCGGACTTGTCATGCAGGAACAGATTCTGGCACTATTCGGCTTGACGCCAGATACAGTATCGGAAAACTTTATTCTGTTCACTCAGGTTTTGACAGACACAGCCTTTATCTTCCTGCCTGCACTTGTTGCATGGTCCACGTTCCGGGTATTCGGAGGAAGCCCGATTATCGGTATTGTCCTCGGTCTCATGCTTGTCAGCCCGGCGCTGCCGAATGCATGGGGTGTAGCAGGCGGTGACGTGGAACCGATCATGTTCATGGGCTTCATTCCGGTAGTCGGATATCAAGGATCCGTCTTGCCGGCGTTCATCACTGGTATTATCGGGGCCAAACTGGAAAAGTGGATCCGCAACCGCGTTCCGGAAGCACTTGATCTCATTTTAACGCCATTTTTAACATTCCTGATCATGATTACGCTGGCACTATTCCTGATCGGCCCGGTTTTTCACACGCTTGAGCAGATTATCATGGAAGGAACAACTGCTGTTCTTGGCTGGCCGCTTGGCTTGAGCGGACTCTTGATCGGCGCCCTTCATCAGGTAATCGTCGTGACAGGCGTCCATCACATTTTCAACCTGCTGGAAATCCAATTGCTGAATCAGTTTGGGGAAAATCCGTTTAATGCAATTATCACAGCAGCCATTGCAGCCCAGGGCGGCGCGGCGCTGGCAGTTGGTGTTAAGTCGAAAGCGAAGCGGATGAAGGCACTTGCACTTCCTTCTGCACTATCGGCATTCCTCGGTATCACCGAACCGGCAATTTTCGGTGTCAATCTCCGTTACATCAGACCGTTTGTGATGGGTCTTATCGGAGGTGCAGCCGGTGGATTCCTTGCCTCCATTCTCGGCCTTGCCGGTACGGGAATGGCAATTACGGTCATACCGGGTACACTGCTGTATCTGAACGGCCAACTGTCAAGCTACTTTCTGGTGAACCTTGTTTCCATCGGAACTGCATTTGTCCTGACATGGCTGTTCGGCTGGAATGACAAAATGCTTGAAAATAAGTAAGCTATAGAGGAGCCTGGAGGGACTTATCCCCTTTGGCTCCTCTTATTCGTTTGTAAAGGCAGGAAATAGGAAATGGTTAAATAGAAGGGATGTTAAGCATGAGAATAGGAAAGATTCATCATGTAGCGGTCATTTGCACAGATTATAAAAAGTCAAAAGCATTTTATACCGAGATACTCGGGCTAAAACCGGTGAATGAAGTATACCGGGAAGAGCGTAACTCGCATAAACTTGATCTTCAGGTTGGAAATCATGCGATGATTGAGTTGTTTTCATTTCCAAATCCGCCTGCACGGCCAAGTTACCCCGAAGCGGCAGGGCTCAGGCATCTCGCTTTTGAAACGGCCGATCTTGATAAAATGATAGAGTATTTGGCAGAAAACGGCGTCGAATGTGAACCAATCCGCATTGATAATGTGACGAATAAGCGGTTCACTTTTTTCAAAGATCCCGATGAATTGCCAATCGAACTGTATGAGAACTAACGGAGCACATTAATCTATTTGCAGAGGAAGAATAATATGGCGAAAACACGCAGTGAACGCGGCAGAAACAAGAAAAAGAGGTGGCTCTACTGGATTGGGGGGATGCTGCTCATTTTTATTCTGGCAGCAGGCGGATATGCATACTATTTGTATGATAAAGTAGCGGATACAGCCGGAGATATGCATGAACCATTGAAAAAGGAGAAATCCGATAAACGAGCGGAAGACGTGGTTGTTGAACAAAAGGATCCTATATCGGTTCTGCTCCTTGGCGTAGATGAACGTGCCGGTGACAGGGGCCGATCGGATACGATGATCGTATTGACTGTCAATCCGCAGAAAAACTCGATGATGATGTTTAACATCCCGCGTGATACAAGGACGAAAATTGTCGGTAAAAACAGCCAGGACAAAATAAACCATGCCTATGCTTTCGGCGGTGTGGATATGTCAGTTGATACAGTCGAGAATTTTCTCGATATCCCCATTGATTATTATGTAAAGGTTAATATGGAAGGTTTCCATGATATTGTGGAAGCCGTTGACGGTGTGACGGTTGATAACAAAATCAAGTGGACCGATACGGGTTATTATAAAAAAGGCCATACGTATGAAAAAGGTGAAATCACCCTCGAAACAGGCGATGAAGCACTGGGATATGTAAGGATGAGAAAACAGGATCCGCGCGGCGACATGGGCCGGAACGAGCGCCAGCGCCAAGTGATCCAGGGTATCATAAAAAAAGGTGCCAGCCTGTCGGGTGTGATGAACTTTGGTGAAATCATGGAAGTGCTTGGCGGCAATGTGAAAACGAATTTAACATTCGACGAAATGAAAGATCTTCAAAAGCATTATGCAGAGTCACGCAAAAATATGAAGTCATTTGAAATCGACGGCCACGGTGAGACAATTGATGGGATCTGGTACTATATCGTTCCTGACGAGGAGCGGGAGTCTGTTTCAGAGAAGGTGAAAGAGCATCTAAGGCAGGAGTGAAAAGTGACGACAGAAATCCGCCGCGCAGGCTGGCAGCATCAGCCGGAAACAGGCGGATTTTTATATTACATTTGGTTTAAAACCAAAGACATAGCCGGTGAAAGTTGGTAAAATCACATCTAAGCATAACAAACAGAAGTGGGATGATTGAAATGGGCAATACAAAAGTGGTCCGGTTTTCGTTTTACGGAATCGGACTTTTAATCCTTACACTCGGTATCGCATCAACCATTGTGGCAGGAGTAGGCACGTCTCCTTTTGACGCATTGCTTGTCGGCATGTCACAAATGGTGGGACTGACTCCAGGGAGCTGGGAGTTCCTTGTCGGTCTCGGATTAATTGGTATAAATGCAATCGTCATGAAGAAAAGGTTGAACCTGCTTGCCTTGATGACGGCTTTTCTGACAGGGGCGGGCATTGACTTTTGGCTTCTCGTCTACGGGCATACATGGCAGCCTGAAGAAATGATGGGACAGTGGTTCGTTTTTCTGGCTGGTGTCGTCATCGTCGGCTTTGGCATCTCCACGTATTTACAATCGCGATTTGCGCCGATGCCCCTCGACGAATCGATGCTGATGCTGAGGGAAATGTTTAACATGAAGATGTGGATGGCGAAAATGGTGTTATCGCTCATGTTCTTAATCCTGGCATGGCTTGTCGACGGACCGATCTGGCTCGGGACCATCGTCGTTGTATTCCTGAGCGGCCCGGTGATTGGTTTTTTCTATCCTATCATGGAAAAATTCTCTGGTAAATTTGAAACGGGGATAGAGCCTAAGCCGGATTTAAAGCAGAGGGAGTCCGTTTAGGCGATTGGACAAAATTTTTTGGGGTGAGGGTTTAGGTTTGGTGAAGGTTGCCTGGCAATTGCGAGGCAATTGCCAGGCAATATTAAGAAAAGGGACGATTCAAATGACAAAGTGGTTTATTCGGCTGCTCCCTATCCTTTACATGGGAATGATTTGGCGGATGTCCGCCAAATTTAATCCTGGAGACACGGCGGGCATTAATTTAGCAGAAATATTTAAGTATGTATCCATTCCAGTATTCGGCCAGGAGGGCGATGGAACGCCTGTTTTGGAACTGGGAATTATTTATGAAGCTGCTCACTTGATTGAGTTCGGTATCCTATACGTTCTATTGGCACTGGCCTATCTGACTTTTAATAAGCTTACGTTTAAAGCCGAAATTGTCCTGGCTTTTATCGCCATGAGTTACGGTTTAATTGACGAAATCCATCAGGCCTTCGTCCCTTACCGATCGGCCACAATCAATGATTTTGTAAAAGATACAATCGGCGTGATCGCTGCCTCTCTCCTGGTGCACACTCTTTATTTCAAGAAAAAGCGAAGCGGATTTGCAAGCTTTCTGCCTTCCCTTCATCCTTCTGGGAAGGAAAGGGAAGTGTGAGACTGTATGCAGTGTCCTCTTGATTGCCTGGCAATTGCCAGGCATTTTTTGTGCCGCAGAATTTGAAATTTTGGCAGGTTGCACAATATTTAACTCGAAGTTATCAGGGAAGATAACTTGGGAGAGGGGCGGTAATTAATTCATGAAATTTGATCATCTTGTCCATTTTTCAATAGACCCGGTGCAATCGATGGAGGAAGCCGGCCGGTATGGGATTCGGGCGTTTTTTGGCGGCGAGCATGAACCATGGGGAACGTATAACACACTGGCTTTTTTCGGCCTGCCATATATTGAGTGGATTGGAATCCGTGATTCGCGCCGAACAGAAGCAGAGCAGGATAATAGATTAATTCAGCAAGTGGCTGGTGAGCAGCACAAAGGAGATCACCTTCTAACTTTTGCGATGAGAACAGATGATATCAACCAGGAAGCCAGAAAGTTTGAAGCGAAAGGCATAAAAACAAAAGGCCCCCTTCCTGGCAGCCGGCTTCAGGAAAACGGGGAGCTGCTGAAATGGAGCATGCTGTTTATCGAGAATGAAAATGAAAATTCTGTTTGTCCGTACCCATTTTTTATTGAATGGGGCGAATCTGACGAAAAGCGACTTGAACGCCTGCAAGAAATGAAAAATGAAAAAATTCATCTTCAGGCGATCTATATTGCGGTCTCTGACCAACAGGCTGCATTGGCAGAATATCAGTCTTTATTCGGCTTAGAGGTAAGTGGAAGCTTCCACTCTGCTGAATTGGGTGCAGCGTGCACTCAAGTATACCTTGAAGGATGCAACCTTATTTTTTGCGAGCCAGCTGGAGATGGTCCGGTTAAAGAAGTAATCGAACAATATGGTCAGGTACCATTTAAAGTAGGATTAATCAAACAGAGCGGTGAGGGGACAACTACATTTCTCATCGGTAAGGTCCCTTATCAAATAACCAATCGGCCATAAAGCACTATATTACTACTAACAAAGAGCAGCTTGCATGCTGCTTCTTTTTTTGTACAGTTCGATAAAACTGGTTATAGCTTTGCACAAAAGTACCAGTACGGTCTTGTGTTTGTGTTAAGACGGTGTGATAATAAGGCAAAAGAAAAGCCGCCCCATGAAAAGGCGGATCAAAGGGCAGCATTGGCAGCAACTGAAACGACAGTCCCGAGAATAACCGCTCCCAACACAATAAAGCTGTAGAATAGCTGTTTCTTCCGCTTTGGCGTCAGCCATGAATCTTCCATCTTTCTTATCCTCCCTCATCATAAACCGAAGAAGGCCGTTTCGGCAGCTGGCTGGCATATGATCACAATAGTCATCATGAAGCCCCTTTAGCTTTGCGTCACCATTTTTCAATAGTTTTGCCGTTTCGACGATTTATGTAAGATCTTGTCAAAGTGCTTCCTTTTAATAATAGGAAATATTTAAGGGAAACACAACCAGTAATAAGTGTTTTGTCTTATATACTTATGCATTTTTTAAAGTGTCAGTGCAATTGTACTGTCTTTCAAGGTAACTATCTTTAATCATTTCAATAAAAGGTTCTACAAGTACAGGATCAAACTGTGTCCCGCTGCAGTTTCTTAATTCTGTAAAAGCCTCCTCGAACGACTTGGTAGCTTGATAAGGTCTTTCCGTTGTCATTGCATCAAAAGCGTCGATTACGCTTAGAATACGGGCGAGCCTGGGTGTATCTTTTCCTTTGAGTCCATAGGGATACCCTTTACCGTCATAGCGTTCATGATGTAATTCAACAAGAGGAGATAAATGTTTTAAGTGTTTATGTTGTTCGATTAAGTCCTTTCCCCAAGTTACATGTTTTTTTACAATTTCCCACTCTTCAGACGTCAATTTACCCTTCTTTTGAAGAATAGTACGAGGGATTTCTATTTTTCCGATATCATGAATTAGGGCCCCAAGTATTAGGGTTTGCTTTTCGTACGGATTCAGATGTAATCTACTGCTGAATTCAACCGCATATTTAAAAACACGTTTACTGTGCTTATACGTATTTACGTCTTTTGCTAAGAAGAAACTTAGTGGCTGCTCAAGTTCGTTAATTTCCTTTTCCATATCACTTATTATAAGTTGCCCAGTATCCTCATTAAATGCCAGTACCTGGTTTTTACCTTTTGCTTTTGCCAGATACATTGCTTCGTCTGCCTGATCAATCAACTGTGATTTATCATGCATTCCTTCTTGAAACTCAGCTACACCGACTGAAAAACTGATACAGCCAAAGGGGAAAATTTCTGCGCCTTCAAAATAAGTGTCGTTAATTTTTTTCCTCAATTTGTTCATGAAAACCAAGGCATCGTCCTGAAGTGTGTCAGGCATTAGTATTGCAAATTCTTCACCGCCATAACGGGCAACAATCCACTCTTCGTTTGTTACTTCTTCTTTCACCTTTTTAGCAACAAACTCTAATAATTGGTCTCCTTTGTAATGACCATGCGTATCATTGTATTTTTTGAAATCATCCATATCAAACATAGCTAATGTAAGTGGTTTATTGCTGGATTTTGTATTTTTGAATATTTTTTCGAGTTCCTCTTCAAAGTATCCATGGTTGTATAAGCCGGTTAAATAATCTTTAATAGCTTTTTTCGAAACCTCTTCAAAAAGCTTAAAATGTTGTTTGAATGTTACGGCTACCAGCATGCCGATGCTTGAGTATAAGAACAATCCGAAAATATGATGTGTGTGAACTAAAATCATTAATATTATTGATAGGAGTAGAGTAGTTATATAACTTGCTAGCGATTCTTTTAATACGTTCAAGTAAAATGTGAAAAAAGGCTCGGATTTTAACAAAGAATAATATGCCATTACCAGCGCCGTGTTTACTAAGAAATAAACCGCAAGTGCTACCATATAAGAATAAAACATTGAATTATCAAAAGGCCCAATTGAAGAGCCAGTCAACAAAAATGCTTTATAGGCAAGAACGATTGCGATAGAGTACACTGATAGATTCATAAGATGCATTTTGGTAGTAAAACCCTTATTAATAAAAGCTATAATTATGCTAGAAAAGATTAGTAAGTATAAAGAGTAACTTAAACCATAAAGTAAGAGTGCTGCAAGATATATAGAAGAATCCATAGAAAAGTATGCACCTGAAGGAGGCAACCGAATAGTCCAGTGACTTAAGACGAGTATTGATCCTATGAAAAAGTAAATACGGACCCATTCGCTATGTGTGGGGATATTATAGTCAATATTTAAAAGAAGAAGTAAGATGCCGCCAATAATTATAGAATTGGCATACAAATTAAAGAAGTTTATCTTAGTTTTGAAAGAAGCCAAATTCATAAAAAACCCTCCAAAGCCGAATGGGAAGGGGTCTTTAAAAAACCCCTCCCCATAAATGGATTACTTATGGTCCCACTCGGAAACCAGAAGTAAGAGAAATTATTACAGATGCGATGATGACTAGGTTAATTAAAACAGATTTCTTGTTCATTATATCACCTCCTTAAATATTACACATGTCTAATTTCTCGTTTATGATTATGTTTTAACATGAGATGCTGTAAAAAAATAAATGCTCCGATGTTCATGATGATATCACCAATACTAATAACCTGGCTACGAGGGTACGGTGGTTGAAGTGCAATAATATCACCAAGAAAACCAAGGTTTGTAGTATTATTCAAAATTGTATGCTTGGCATATAGGCCGTTCTTTAAAGCATCTATATAATGTGGATCCAAAACTGCAGCCGCTTCAACTGAAACAGGCATACGTCCTCCATTCACCAACATAACAATAAAATTTAAAAAGACACCAATAAATAAAATTCCAAAACCTTCATAAGAACGGTTAACCCATAGGAAATACAATCCGACAATGTATACGAGCATAAATGAAACAGAACTAAAGTTAGCTATCCACTCAAATGAGTTCTGCGTAAAATATATTATAAGCTGTACACCAAGCAAGACAGGGAAAACCCATCCGAATTTTAGTTTAAGATCTGCAATGCCTTTCAAATTCCCGCCTCTAAAAAAACCGATAAGCAGAGATAGAATTATTCCATCAAAAACCATCATATTCCTCCGCAAACTTATATTCTAAATTAAATTATAATACAAGAAATTCCATCAAGTTACATTATATCAAAAGAATCGGAAAAAATAGTTATAAAGTCATAACTTTGTCAAATCATTGTAAATAATAGGAGGTATTCAGTCGTTTTACAAGCAATTCGTCAGTTTTTGTAAAATTTTCCGAAAAATTATTTACACAATTATCAGATAACTATATACTACTAATTAGCGTGGTTTCTACTAATTTTTTACTATTAATAAGAAAATAGTCTTGCAACATGTGCTAGCTTTTTAAAAAAGGAAGGTGTTAAATTGATCAATCAAATTATCCTTGTCGGAAGGATGACAAAAGACCCGGAACTCCGCTATACAGCAGAAGGTAAAGCGGTTTCCAATTTCACTCTTGCTGTAAATCGAAATTTCAAAAGTCGAAACGGGGAATATGAAGCGGATTTCGTCAATTGCAATGTATGGCATAATTCAGCCGAGAACACAGCCAATTATTGCAAGAAAGGGTCTCTTGTCGGTGTGACTGGAAGAATCCAATCACGCAAATATGAAAATAATGAAGGAAGGATGATTTATGTAACCGAAGTTGTCGCGGATCGTGTTCAATTCCTGGAACCAAAAGCTTCTTTGCAACCCTGAAGCCCTCTGCCCCTCTCCATAACCTCAAACTAAACACTCCATGTTTCTTCACCTTAGTCTCCTATTGTAGAAATCACGCTGCAGGGAGCTGCCATGCTCCCTGTCTATTTCATAAAGAAGGGGGAAATTGTGAAAGTGGTGATACTAACCGAGAAGCTGGCCCAGAATCTCGTTTCCGAAACTTCGAGAATCATTGAGCATGACATCGAAATCATCGACTCTACGGGAAAAATAATCGCAGCCAGCGACAATGCAAAAGTCAATCAGCCGGCCGATCTTCTCGACCAAATAAAAGAGGCCTCCCAGAAATCTTACATAACGGAGAAAAACAAAACATACACAACATTGCCGATCGAATTTAATAATGAAAAAGTGGGGTTCATCAAGCTTGAAGGTTATCCGCATAAGGTATCTCGTTTTGCCATGATGATCAAAGTAGCATTAGAGGCGGCCCTGCTGGAAGTCTCTCAAGAAAAACAGTCCGAGATGGAACGGAGGCTGAGGGAAGAAGTTTTACAGGAATTGATTTTTGGGACAGATACGCCGGCCGTCACCTGGAACAAGGCAAGGCAGCTGAAAATAGACTTGAATGACGGCAGGATTGCGGCCGTATTCGAGGTGCTCCCGTTACAGGGTGAATCAGACAAAAAGCAAACTGCCGCAAAGAAAATTACCGCTTCATTGTATCGCAACCTATCCGCTAAAGACCTGGTAGCTTCACCGCTGCCAAATGTGGTTGTCGTGCTAAAGCATATTCCGATGTCTGAAAAGGATGATTTTTTAAATGTTGCCCAGTTTGATATCGAAACAATGATAGCTGGAATTGAAGAAGAATTCGAAGTAACGGTAAAAGGCGGCATCGGCAGGCGGTTTAATAGTATTGATCATGCTTCTGAATCATATAAAGCTGCCATGATGACTTTAAAGGCCGGTAAAATACTGTATCCCGAGAAAAACGTATATACGTATGAAAGCCTTTCTTATTTCACATTACTGGGAGATGCATCAGACAAGCAGGAGTATGAAGATCTTATCACTCCTTATCATCAAATTGTGATGGGTGATAAAACAGGTGAGCTTCGAGAGACATTTAAAGCTTACGTAAATGAAAACGGCGATCAGAAAGGTGCATCTGAAGCTGTGTTTATCCATCGCAACACATTGCGCTACCGGTTGGAAAAGATTCACCGGCTTACTGGAAAAAACCCAAGGGACTTGAAGGATTTAATTCAGCTGTATGCTTCGATGATGCTTTATGAGTTTACACAGCTGCAGGAAAATTGATTTTTTGTCCTCTTGCAATGAGAGGTGATTCCACAGATGAGTTTTTAGAAAGGAGGTTAAAAATATGGGGTGGAAGAAGAGCTATCAGAATTGGAAACAGAACAGCAAAACTGATCAAACCATGATAAAACAGCTTGAAGAAATAGAAAACCGGCCAGAAGAGCTCATTGACTGTTTTTCTGGCTCACTAAAAATCAAAAGAAATGGAATTGATGGGTACTTTGGTCCCGGACCAAACCGGTTGAATAAATATACCATTCGAAAGCTGTCGAAGAGTATTGCATTATATTCTAAATCAATAGAAATAAAAGAAAAGGTTTCAGCATCAAACGGTATTGTCATCGCTTATGATCGGCATAAAGAGTCCCCGGCGCTTGCCGTTGAAGCTGCTCGTACACTTGGGAAGCATGGGATAAAAACGTATTTATTTAAGTCAATAGAGGAACCGGCTGCTTTGAACTTTGCTGTAAGCTACCTTGGTGCCCTGGGAGGTCTGGGGATTTACTGCGCATCTGAATCTTATTCTGAAGGACTGGCAGGCATATCATTATGCGGCCCTGCTGGATGCGAGCTTCGAGAGCTGGATATCAGGGAACTGACACAAGGAATGCAGAAATTTGAAAATGAATTTGCCATTGAGGTGGCTGATGAGAGAGATTTGTTCGTCAATCAATTGCTGGATTTTATAGAAGGAGCGCCGGAAATATCTGAACATGAAGAGAAAGCCGGTACTACCCATATATGTTAAAATAAAACATATATCCGGCCGGTGCTGTCCGGCTTTCTTTTATTTAATCGAACGTTCATTGTTTATGGGAGAAAATTTCTTCATAATGAAGTATAGTTTTAGTGGATAACCTGATTAGTGAACAAAAGAGTTTGGGAGTGAGGCATCTTTGGGCAAACAGCCGATTTTTTTGAATCCAGTATTTAAGGAACGAATCTGGGGTGGAACGACATTAAGGGATGAGTTCGGGTATTCCATTCCTTCGGATGAAACCGGGGAAGCTTGGGCGATCTCGGCGCATCCAAACGGGCAGAGTACTGTCCGGAATGGCCAGCATGAAGGGGCGTCTCTTGGAGAACTGTGGAAAACATACCGGCACGAGGTGTTTGGAAATGCTTCAGGTGAAGTTTTTCCGCTTTTAACGAAGATTCTTGATGCAAATAAAGATCTTTCCGTTCAGGTTCACCCGGATGATACATATGCAAAGGAACATGAAAATGGTGAGCTTGGCAAGACGGAGTGCTGGTATATCATTGATTGCAAAGATGATGCCGAATTGATTTATGGGCACCATGCCAGAACACGCCGAGAGCTTGAGGAAATGATTGAAAACGGACAGTGGGGTGACTTGCTTCGGCGTGTGAAGATCAAGCCAGGTGATTTCTTTTATGTGCCAAGCGGAACGATTCATGCTCTTGGTGAAGGTACGCTCGTGCTTGAAACCCAGCAAAGCTCTGATACGACTTATCGTGTTTATGATTATGACCGTGTGGGTGCAGATGGGCAGAAACGGGAGCTCCACCTGGCTAAAGCGATTGATGTAACGACAGTTCCGCATGTCGATGGAGAGAATGATCTGTCGGTAAATCAAATGGCTGGCGGAAATGTGACAACTCTTGTGAACAGCGAGTTTTTTACAGTATATAAATGGGAAGTGAAAACTGAACTGAAGCTCAGCCAGGACAAACTTTTTATGCTTGGAAGTGTGATAGCTGGCGAAGGACAACTTACGAATGATGCCGGTGAGGCATCCGGACTCAAAAAAGGTGACCATTTTATATTGCCTTATGGACTTGGGGATTTCGTGATTCATGGTGAGCTGGAGGTAATTGTTTCTCATTTATAAAGATAAAACATCATAGGGGGAGCGTATATGGATTGGAAAACTGAATTTGACCGCTGGAATAACTTCGCGGAATTGGAGCCGGAAATACGGCAGCAGATGGATGAAATGGCTGGCGACGAAAAGAAGATGGAAGACAGTTTTTACAAAGAGCTTGAATTCGGAACAGGCGGCATGCGCGGAGAAATCGGCGCCGGTACGAACCGGATGAATATTTATACTGTGCGGAAAGCTTCAGAAGGGCTTGCCAATTATCTTGAAGAGACCGGCAATGATTATAAAAGCCGCGGTGTTGTGATCGCTTATGATTCACGCCACAAATCACCGGAGTTCGCGATGGAAGCTGCCCGGACGCTTGGCCGGCATGGGATAAAAGCATACGTTTTTGATGAATTGCGCCCGACACCGACACTTTCCTTTGCGGTCAGGCACTTAAATGGAGCAGCAGGGATTGTGTTGACGGCAAGCCATAACCCGCCGGAATATAACGGTTTTAAGGTGTACGGTGATGATGGCGGCCAGCTTCCTCCCAAAGAAGCCGGGGAGCTTGTTGAAAAGGTGAATAAGGTTGAGGATGAGCTGCTGATTGAAGTTGCCGATGAAATGGATTTGAAAGACTCAGGCTTGCTCGAGGTGATTGGTAAAGAAGTCGATGATGCTTACCTTGAAGAGTTGAAAGGAATCCGTGTGAATCCGGAAATGATCAAGAAACAAGGCAGTGATTTGAAAATAGTATTCTCACCGCTTCACGGTACGGCCAATAAACCGGTGCGGAGCGCGCTAGAAGCTTTCGGATTTATGAATGTTGCCGTGGTGAAAGAGCAAGAATTGCCGGATGCCGACTTTTCAACCGTTAAGTCTCCAAATCCTGAGGAGCATGCTGCCTTCGAAATTGCGATTAAGTACGGCAAGGAAATCGACGCAGATATTTTGCTGGCCACTGATCCGGATGCTGACCGTCTTGGAGTAGCTGTAAAGAATCCGGACGGGGAATATGTTGTGCTTACCGGTAACCAGACCGGGGCTCTTATGCTGGAGTATTTGCTTTCCCAGCGGAAGGCGAACGGCGTACTTCCGGAAAACGGAATCGTATTTAAGACGATTGTTACTTCGGAAATCGGCCGGGTCATTGCCAGGGAGTATGGGATTGCAACCGAAGACACACTCACAGGCTTTAAGTTTATCGGTGAAAAAATTAAAGAATATGAGCAAACAGGGGAATATGAATTCCAGTTTGGTTATGAAGAAAGCTATGGGTACCTGATTGGTGATTTTGTCCGTGACAAAGATGCTGTCCAGGCTGCATTGATGGCCGCCGAAACGGCTGCTTATTATAAGTCTCAAGGAAAGTCGCTTTACGATGGGCTGCTGGATATCTTTGATAAGTATGGATACTATCAGGAGACGCTTCATTCGATGACCCTGAAAGGAAAAGAGGGCGCCGAAAAAATTGCCGGCATGATGGACCAGTTCCGCAGCCAGCCTCCTGCAGAAGCGGCAGGACTGAAAGTGGCAGCGATGGAAGATTATCAAAAGAGCGAGCGGACTGAACTGGATACCGGTAATAAGAACGACATTGATTTACCGAAGTCCAATGTGCTGAAGTATTTCCTCGAAGATGGATCCTGGTTCTGCCTGCGCCCATCAGGCACAGAACCAAAGATTAAGTTTTATTTTGGTGTGAATGCTGAAACACTTGAAGGCAGTGAGCAGAAACTGCAGGACATTAAAAATGCGGTATTGAACCTGGTTTAATACTGTTTAACTATATGCAGCGAGCATTGAAAAACCCGGCGATAATGCCGGGTTTTTGTGTGGGGTGGGGCTAGTTGCAAATAATGCCTGGCAATTGCCTGGGACTTCCCAGGCAATTGCCAGGCAGCTACATTCCATTTATCTACACGTTATACAAATGGCGGTCAGGTTCTTCAAGTACTTTATCTTCCATATATTTGTGGAAGAACCACTCTCCGGCTGCAAGTGCCAGTGAAGAAACAACTGCTGCCATCAAGGCATTTTCAATTGTCATTCCAGCCAACAGCCAGATGAGCAAAAAGGTCAAACCGAAATCCGACAATGTCGCTACCAGGTTGTTTGTCTTGGGGAATATAAGTAAATCACCAATAAAATAGGCAACAGAACCTAGAATTACAGTCAAGAGCAGGATGTTTCCGAAGCTTATCCCGTAAAAGACACCCAGTACAAGGTACAATATTGCAATGGTCATGACACTTTTTATTCCAAGGGCTTTTAAGTGATCGTCCATGTTCATGTACCTCCTTTCGTGGTGTATAGGACATTTATCTTTACCCGATACATTCAAAAATTAATCAATAATGGGTTTATTTACCATATTCCACCCAAGGAAGCAAGTCCACAAAAAGGGCGGTCCGGAAGTGATAGGAAGAATAAAGAAAGCAGCTTCTGGCATCATAACCGAAACAATGATTCCAGCTGCACCAGCCCATCCTGAAACCCACCCTGCTTTCGTGAACAGTGAGCCAGTTTTGAATTCAGCCTCCATGGATTTGCTTAATAAAGATGAGCCAATCCATATTAAAGCAATGGCAAAATATCCGCTCAATAGTCCAAGACCGAAAATAGCACGATACAGAATAAAGGCCAGCGAATCGGGGCTATCTTCAGCCGCGGAGGCGATAATCGGCAATGTGACCAGTTCAGCCGCTAAAACAACGGTCCATATGGACAGGGAGGATATAAATAGCCGCGCTGCGTTTCGTGCGCCCATGTACGATTCTTTTAAATAGAACTCTGCACTGGATAGACCAAGAAGCCATAAAAAAATCCCGGCAAGCATGATGCTGTGATCAAACATCCATCTCAGGTAAGAATTATTGATATCGTGAAGGGCATGGGAACCGTCCCACGGGTCAACCACCGGCGGATGCAGCAGGGTTGATATCGCAACAAGGGCTGCACCGGCAAGAATCGAGATGCCCGCAGCTTTGTTTGATAACGAATTTCTCATTCAGTCCACACCTCCAAAACCTGTTTAATCCTACTCTACCCGAATTAAAAAGGGGTTAGACTTAGTTGCAAATAATGCCTGGCAATTGCCTGGGACTTCCCAGGCAATTGCCAGGCATTTTATCATTCTTACTGTCCGCCCAGCCTTTTAATGATGTCACTTTCAAGGTTTTTCATGTTATTTTCGAATTGAGACATGTGTTTTTCAAGAGATTGAAATTGCTGTTCGATTTCTTTTACTTGTTTTTGGATTGCATCGATAAACTTTCCATCCATTTGAATGCCACCTTTTCATCGTTTTATTACTAAATTATTCGAAAGGGTGGAACTGGTGAGCTGAAAAACAGAGATACTGAATCGGGAAGCCGTAACAAATCTGATGGCAAAATCGTCTAATCGATAAATAAAGAAATAGCCAGGAAAGGCGGGTCAATATGAAACGGTTTAAATGGGTCTTTGCTGTGATGGGAACGGTTATCCTCATATTTACGGCAGCATGCAGCGGCGGCAATGAAGAATCGGTTGTAACAGAAGATAATGTCTCGAAAAATGAAATGGCAACCAAGGAGGAGAGCGAGCAGGAAATCAGTGGGGAAGCAGGAGCAGGGGATGCGGCATCTACTGTTGAAGATAAGGTGCAATCTGAGCGGAAGGTTGCATATGAAGGCGATTTGTCGCTTGAAGTTGAAACGCTGGATGACTTTTTGCCGTTAGTTGAAAAGAAAACCGCTGAGCTGGGCGGCTATATGGTTGAATCCGCAGTTTACAAGGAATCCGAAGAACATAGGGGAGCACACCTGTCTGTCCGAGTTCCTTCCAAACATTTTCAGGATTTCATGGTTTATGTTGAAGAAAACAGCAAAGAAGTTAATAACCGAAATGTTCGGGGGCAGGATGTGACAGAGGAGTATGTGGATCTGGAGTCTCGTCTGAAAGCCAAGAAGGCCGTTGAAGAAAGGCTTTTGGCGTTTATGGAAGAAGCCCAAAAAACTGAAGACTTGCTGAAAATTTCAAACGATCTTGGCCGTATCCAAGAGGAAATTGAACAGCTTCAAGGACGCATGAAATATCTCGATAACCGAATCGAGTATGCAAGCATTACGATGAATGTTTCTGAATCCTACAGCCCAAAACTGCAGGATAGGGAAGAACTAAACACCTGGGATAAAACAAAGGATACGTTTATCACTACACTTAATGGACTGAGTGCTTTCGCAAGCTGGATATTCGTTGCACTTGTAGGCTTCTCACCGGTGCTCATTTTGCTGGCGATTATTGGCGCGGCCGTCTGGATGATTATGAGACGGAGGAAGCGGAAGCAAGGAGAATCGGGGAAATAATCCGGGGAATACTGCCTGGCAATTGCCAGGCAATTTTTTTTTTTGCCAAACATGTAAAATTGAATTTTAAGGCCGTTTTACTTCTGAAAAATTTAATTTTTCCCAGGAGAAAATTCAATTTTTACCCCTTAAAACCACTGTAAAATTGAATTTTTGCTTTTTTTCAATTTGAATCTATTCCTGTATGATTGGTTTATCTTAGAGGAAAGGAGGTTAACGATTGCGGGACCGTTATATGGAAGAGCTGCTGCGCAGGTTAGCCGAGGTATACAGCGATGTGAAGAGGCTGAAATCTGATTCTGTCACGAGGGCCGAAATCGAGATGATGGAAAAGAAGATGGATGCATTATCCCAGCAGGTTGCTGAAAATACCGAACGGGTCCATCCCTTTACTGAACAATTGAATAATCAGGTTTCGTAAGACTTTTTTATCCAACTACACTCTACCCGAGGGCAAATGGTACTCCCTTGCCAGATGAGGCCCTCACCAGAATCGGAAATTCCACCCTATCCAAACCCAAAACCCTTTGAAATCCACCTTGCATTTCTCGAGGTAAGATTGCCAGCCGTCCATCCGGGCGGCTGTTTTTTTTATGTTTGCTATTCGTTCACCAATCACACTCCATAATTTTACAATAACTGCAAACTGGTTTAACAGCAGGACAGTAACAATTATAATAAGATAATGGAAAAGTAATCGCCAGGTACTGATATCTTTAGAATAGGAGGGAGATCAATGCGTATTGCAATTGCCGGCACAGGTTATGTAGGTCTGGTAACCGGTGTTTGCCTTGCTGAAATCGGTCATGATGTGACCTGTTATGATATCGATCGTGCAAAGTTAAATCAGTTGAAGCAGGGGAACTCGCCGATTTATGAACCTGATTTACCACAATTGCTGAAAAAGAATATTTCGAGTGGCAGGCTCACCTTTACTGATCTTCCCGAAGAAGCATACCGGCAGGCAGAGGTCATTTATATTGCAGTCCCGACACCGCAAGCCGCCGATGGTTCGGCGGATTTATCTTATGTGAGCAGTGCAGCGGAACGTATTGCCAAATCTGTTGTGAAAGATGTTATCGTTGTTGTAAAAAGTACTGTTCCTGTTGGAACGAATGAGAGAGTCGGCGATCTGGTCAATGGACATTTGATGGTTCGTGGCTTAAAGGCGGATGTTGTCTCCAATCCTGAGTTTTTGCGGGAAGGCTCGGCGGTGCACGATATGTTCAATGGGGAGCGGATTATCATCGGTTCAGAATCTGAGCGGGCTGCGGAAATTGTGATTTCAATTAACGAACCGTTCGGAATACCTTTTTTAAAAACAGATGTACGAAGTGCAGAAATGATCAAGTATGCATCAAATGCTTTTCTGGCTGCCAAAGTCAGTTTTATCAATGAGATTGCGAGCATCTCTGAGAAGCTTGGTGCTGATATAGAAGCTGTAGCGGCCGGGATGGGAATGGATAAGCGGATTGGAGATCAGTTTTTACGGGCAGGGATCGGATACGGCGGTTCCTGTTTCCCGAAGGATACGCGTGCACTTGTTCAAATTGCCGGCAATACCGATCATAAATTTGAGTTGCTTGAGTCTGTCATCAAAGTGAATAACAAGCAGCAGTCCGTTTTGTTTGATAAAGCAAAGGGACGATTCGAAAATTTGAAGGGGAAAAAGGCGGCGGTTCTTGGCCTTTCCTTCAAGCCAAACACCGATGACATTCGTGAAGCAGCTTCCATCGTTCTCATTAATATGCTGTTGTTTGAAGGGGTGGAAGTCACAGCCTATGATCCAGCTGCCCTGCAGAAAACAAAAGCAATTCTGGGCAATCGAATAAAATATGCAAAGAACGGAGAAGAAGCTTTACAGAATGCGGATATGGCTTTCCTTGTTACCGAGTGGGATGAAATCAAGGATATCCCTTTTGATGACTATACCGCGCTTATGAAGAAACCGGTCATCTTTGACGGCCGCAACTGCCATTCCCTTGAGGAAGCGGCAAAGCATCCGGTCGAATACTATTCGATCGGGCGGCGTCCGGTAGTGAATGCCATGGAAAGCACTTTTTGAGGGCTGCGAAATGCCTGGCAATTGCCTCGCAATTGCCAGGCATTTTTTGTTCCTCTAAATTTTAAAGTTCATCGTTTTTTACAAATCCCACCTACACAACTGGCACTAAACCGGAAGATATGAAGGAATCTTCATTTTACTAATATTCAAAATCAGGATAAAATATTTTATAACAGCACGATCACCCACCTATGACCCTCCACCATATTTGAAGGAGCGTGAAACATGCCTCGAAACCGGATTGGCTGGTTTCCGGGTGCCCTGTATCACGTTGTCTCCAGAGGGAGCCGGCGTGCTCCCATTTTTTTTCACGACCGCGACCGCCTTAAGTACTTTAACCTCCTCCATGATACACGCCAGGTATTCCCTTTCGAACTTCATGCCTACTGTTTGATGACCAATCATGTTCACCTGCTGATTGAAGTTGATGAGACGCCTCTCGGTCCAATCATGCAAAAACTCAACCACCGATATGCCGTCTATTTCAATCGTACTCATGAATCAAGCGGGCATGTATTCCAGGGTCCTTATTTTGCAACACAGATTACAAGTATTGACGATAAGCTGGCGACTTCAAAATACATTCACCTGAATCCGGTAGAAGCAGGTCTTGTGAAAAATGCAGAAGACTACCCCTGGAGCAGCTGCAAAGCGTATGTAACAGGAGCATTCGATTCCCGTCTTACCTCAACCTCTCTATTAACCCACTTTAAAGCACCGGAACGTAAAGCCTACTATGATTTTCTTCAAGAACCTGAATTCTCAGTCGACTTTTCAAAACTTAAGCCAGATTGGAGGGATTCACGGCAACAAGATCCTGCACGGGCGAAAGTGGAGAAATGAAATATAAGTAGATATGCAGTGAAAAGCCATAATGGTAATTCGTTATGGCTTTTCGTCATGAGGTATTTTCTGTCTGTTGTAATCATGTTGCCACATCAGTTGTTGGCAGTTTCAAATGCCAAATATCGAAGGGAATGCGGTTATAAAGCAAAAGAGAATAACAAAGAGATAATCTTGCCCGGCAACAGTAACAAGGTTTGAATAAACAGCTGCCATTTGGTATAGAAAAAGAAATGAGATGAGCATCATGATAAAAAGAAGCAAGATATGGTATTGACATGTCGTTCTTCTTAGCAAGGAACGTACTATGTAAGTAAGAGGGTTGGCAATGAAAAAGAAAAATTGGAAAGGCAAATATAAAAATAAAAGGCAATGACAAAAAATCGAATCTTCTTTCAAGCACCATTCCGTATATAACCAGTAAAACAAAAAATGCCAGTGTGCTTATGGTTGTTCCCTTAACATGCTTAATAAAATATTGAATTTAGCTCTCCTTAATGTATGTAGTATGTATCCGCCATTCATTTAATTTTAAAAAAATCAGGCTGCTACTAAAAATTCCATTTTCCTCTTAAATCTATACTTCAAAATGGAAAAATGACTTAGGAAAAAATCAATTTTAGAACTATGAGAAGCCTTGAAAATTCAATTTTAGCCATTTTACAACAAAAAAGAACACCGATAAACTGAACAGTGTAATTCCTCTCACCTCTTTGGCACAATCCTCTTACAGACACCACTAAAACAACTAAGCCCGCCAGCCGGGCACTTCACCATGCGGGCCACCTGCAGGTGAAGTGGAGATCGTAACTTCCTCAGTTCCGTTTCTCCAAAAAAGCCGCCGGATCAACGTGATTCGGCGGCTTTTAGTATGATGTGTTTTTGTTGTTTTCTGGATTGCCTGGGAATTGCCAGGCAATCATAGGTCTTTATACTCATAATTGCCTGGCAATTCCCAGACAACCCCAAACTTCATTCCAACTCAAACAGTTCCCTTAGTTCATCAATGGACAATTCGGTGATCCATTGTTCGCCGCTGATGATTTGATCGTTGAGTTCTTGTTTCGTTTGCAGCATTTCGTCGATTCGTTCTTCGAGTGTGCCGGGTGAAATGAGCTTGTGGACGTGGACGAAGCGGTTTTGGCCGATTCGGTAGGCGCGGTCTGTCGCCTGGTTTTCGACGGCCGGGTTCCACCATCGGTCATAGTGGATGACATGGTTGGCCGCTGTCAGGTTGAGTCCGGTCCCGCCCGCCCGCAGCGAAAGCACGAATATCGGCACTTCCCGGTTCTGGAAACGGCTGATCATGTCATCTCGGGCTTGCTTGGTAATCCCGCCGTGCATAAACAGCACCGGCACGCCGAATTGCTCCTTCACCACTTTTTCAATTAGGTGGCCCATGCCGACATACTGGGTGAAAATCAGGCACTGCTCGCCTCGGTCGAGGATGTTTTCCACGAGCTCAATTACTTTTTCCATTTTGGCCGACCGTTTTACCGGTCTACGTGCTTCCTGTTCTTTTAAAAACAGTGCGGGATGGTCACATAATTGCTTCAGTCTGTTCAAGGAGGAAAGAATCAATCCGCGCCGCTGCATTCCTCCGAGTTTCTCCACCTGGTTGAACGTGTCGTCGACGACCTGTTCATATAGGGAAGCTTGTTCGGCCGTGAACGGACAGTATTCTTTTTGTTCCTGCTTTTCCGGCAAGTCGAGTGCAATTTTTGGATCCGTTTTTGTACGTCTTAATAAAAACGGCTGAATCAATTTTTGCAGCTGTTCGACTTTACCATGTTCACTGTCGCGTTCCACTGGCAAAATGAACCGCTTTTTAAACGATGCAAGACTTCCGAGATAACCCGGGTTCAAGAAATCCATAATTGACCACAGTTCAGAGAGCCGGTTTTCCATCGGAGTGCCGGTCAGTGCCACACGATGGTCGGCACTCAAGCTTCGGATCGCCTTACTCTGTTTCGTCTGGACGTTTTTAATATTCTGCGCCTCATCTAGGCAGACCGCACTCCAGATCATCTGGCTGATTGTCGTCCGATCCTGGGCGGAAAGCCCGTAAGTCGTCAACACGACATCTGCTTTCATGGCTTTGTATAGAAAATCGGTATCTTTTTTCCGTCCGGGTCCGTAATGGAGGTGAACCTTAAGATCAGGAGCGAAGCGTTCAAGCTCTTTTTGCCAGTTTCCGATCACCGAAGTCGGTGCGATGATAAGTGCCGGACGCCGGACTTGATCTTCCTTTTTCATATATAGCAGATAGGCGATTAACTGAATTGTTTTGCCGAGACCCATATCATCCGCAAGCAGGGCTCCGAGTCCAAGCTTCCGTAAATAAGCAAGCCAGCGGTATCCTGTAAGCTGATAAGGACGAAGCGTGCCGTGCAGTTCATCCGGGAGCGGCTGTTCTGGAAGATGGTCAGTTTCAAGCAGGCGGCTGAACGCCGTTTCCCAGTCATCATTCAGCTGAAAAAGTATTTCGTCGCCATCATCTTCGGATAGTTTGTTTTGAAAAACATCGATTGCCCGGCGATTTTGCTGCTTCTCCTTCTCGAGCCGCTTTTGCAAGCGGGATATCGTGGCATCATCCAGCACAAACCATTGATTTTGTACCTGTACGAGCCGTTGATTGTCCTTTACAAGCTGTGCAAACTCGTTTTCGCTAAAGTCTTTATTTCCAATCGCCACTTTCCAGTTAAAATCAACGACAGAATTGAGGCCGACGAACGAATGGCCCGTTGTGAACGGTGAGGTCACTTCGGCCTTCAGTTTCGCCCCTGGCCTCTTGTCATTTGCCCACCATGATGGAAGCATAACCGTTACCCCGGCACGAGCAAGTAGGATGCTCATTTCGTTTAGAAACGTCCATGCCTCCTGATCATCAATTCTCGTTATCAATAACCCGTGCTCGTCCTGCCATGAATTGCCGGCGAGCTGTCCCCAGTATTTCCTTTCCTGTTCTGCCTTCTGAAGATAATTCTCCCATCCATCAGGGAATTCGTGGTCCTCCAGCCCATAATGATGACCGGTTTCTTCATCCATCAGAACCGTTTCCAGCTTCCAGTCCTGCTGGCCACCCTCAGGTTCCTCAAGCCGGAGCGCAAACGAAAACGGCATTTCCGTAGCCTGCCAGCCGATTTTCTCGAGCCACATTTCCTCATCAAGGTGTGCCGGAATTGCCTGGGAATTGCCAGGCAATTGTGGGTCTTTTTGCTCATGGTTGCCTGGCAATTGCCAGGCACTTAACCGTTCTGTCACTTCCTGCAGGTGAGGGTCTTCAATAGTTCTTTCGTTTAGTACAGCCGAAAGCCAGCCCTTTGCAAAGGGGGTGAGGTTTGTTCCTTCGGCTGTCCAGGATGCTTTGCCGTTTTTCCAGGAGGTGAAGTCCGGTTTATATTTTTTTTCATTAAGGATATCTGCAAGTTTTTCCGCTGTTTCCCTTGCTTCATCTGCTTCGCCGACAAATAGTACGGGCATGAGTGAGGGAAGGAGGGTAAGCGCAAAGAAATCGACCGCATCACCGGGGGAAAGGATGACCTTGTTCAATTCGACCTCAAGTTCTGTCCCGTACAATGATGGTTCATGCCAGGCGAAAACGGCATTTTTCCACTTGTCGGGGTCAAGCGCCTCTCCTGTTTCATCTTCGGCATTGATGAAAAATCGATAGTTTTCATTCCATATGCAATTGATCCTTAGAAATTCCGCGTTAATCATGGAGTAAATTCCCTCTTTTCAATTCCTGTTGGAAGGCGCGCAGCCGTGCTGTTTGTTCAGTGAGCCGGCTGATATAGGCCTCCCATTTCCCGGTTCGCTCTAATTTTTTATAAATGCTCTGCAGATGCTCTAGCTCAGCGGCCGCTTTTTCATAGGCAGGGCGGCTTTTTTTGTTGATAAGAGCGGTGATTGACTGATGGAAGAGCGGCAACAGCATTTGCGGCGCGTTTTCTTCAATCTGTTTGATCTGTCCCTTTTTAAAATCGGATGCGTTATAACCCATTATAATTTGCAGTTCCACCCAGCGGCGGTAATCGTTGATCCCTTCAAGATAATCGGAATAATGGGAGTAGCTGTAGGGCAGGAGCCGCCGAAGCGCATGGCCGTAACTCGCTTCTTCATTGCTTTGCTCGGCGTACTTTTTATAAAAATCAAGCAGCACCGTTGTACGTTCCGTGCTTCCCTCAGGATTCTCAATTTCGAATAATGCGGCCGTTTTCTTTGCGGCAAGATCAAGCCAGCGTTTTGAACGGCTCCATTCCCCGTTTTCCTGACTTAATTTAATCCAGTAAAACGTATAGTCAACAGCAGCCGCTTTTAAGCCGGAAACGACATCAAATGCGATGTCGTCATTCCCTGACATGTAAGCGAAATGAGCGATGGCAATATTGTATTCAACCGTGAACGGATGGCCGAACGTTCCGGAAGACTTCAACACGTTTTCCTTGATGCGCGGCAGCATCTCAAGATCGATGCGATTGAGCCACTGCAGATCTTGATACAAAGTGCTCATAATGCTTCGGTAAAACCAAAGTCTGTCAGCAGCAAATGCTGGATCGAAGGTTAACAGATTTTCGATATGAGGCAAGCTTTTGGCCAGGGAATCCTCGTGTTCCCCGCTGGTGGAATTATTGATAAGATTGCCTGCAGTCCCAATAAGCCCGTCAAGTTCTCCCCGGATTTTTTCAATATACGGCAGGGCGTGCGCATACTGGCTCTCAGAGTAAAAATTTGCACCGGTGAAGGAAACGAGCTTCATGAATCCGGTAATGCCGGCCATGATCAGGTACAATGATTTCCGGAATGGATCATTGGGCTGGAACTGGACAAGCCCAGCATAATAGCTGTGATAAATATAGCCGAGCATATCGTGCGGGCTCCGGTTGAAACTCGCACCCGCCTGATGTTTATCGAGAAAGCGGACGTACTCCTGATTAAAAAAGGCGACCCATTCTTCGGGATCATACTCGTTAAACGGAAGCTCCGCTGCATTATGGGGATTTGATTTCGTTTTGAAAATGAGGTTTTTATGCTCTTTTTCTTCAGTCGGTGTTTGGCGCCAGTCTTCTACAAGTGCACCAGGACTGTCAAAATTCACGTAGACTGCGAAAAATGCGCCAAGCTGGTGTTCGCAAATCCCCGGTGTGGGACACGCACATTCGCTCAGCTCGAAGAAGTCCAGGTTCAATTCGACCTTATAAGGGGCGAAATCCTGGACGGTCGCATACAGCATTTCCTCGTCCGCTTTGATGTTATAGACACTGCCGCTGCGATACAGCTGCAGCCCGCTTTTAATTAACTGTTGATCTTTTTCGTTATCGGGATTGAGCAAATACCCAATCTTATCCGCACTGTGGCTGACCAGTTCCCTTGAAACCTCATCCGCAATCATGATGCACCGCTCCTAACGTCCAAATGTCTATCCCTCTATTATAACCGAGAATAACTGGAAACGTAAGAAACGGGGTTTTTGTGCTTATTAATGAAAAATTATGTTTTGTGAAAAAAGCGGGAACAAAAAATGCCACGCAATTGCCTGGCATTTGCCAGGCAATTGTGCGACACCAACCTCCACGACCCTAAGCTTCCATAAGAGAAGGGCCAGCCCCTTTTACAAGCTCAAAATCATAGGCATTTTCAAGGTAAACCTGATGCCAGAGCATAAACGTAAGGACGGTCCAAATTTTTCGGCTATGGTCCCGTTTTCCGGTGACGTGGTCTTCCAGCATAGACAAAACATATCTTTTATTCAGCAGATGCTCGGTGTGGCTGTCTTTGATCGTCTTTATTGTCCAATCATAAAGTTCATCCTTAAGCCAGTGGCGGATTGGAACGGGAAAGCCGAGTTTTTTCCGGTTCAGGACATGGGCCGGGACTACGCCGTCCATCGCTTTCCGCAAAATCCATTTGGTCGTCTGGTTGCTGATTTTCAACTCATGATGGATTTGAGAGGCCAGGTCGCACACCTCTTTATCGAGAAAAGGCACCCGCAGTTCAAGAGAATGCGCCATCGTCATTTTATCTGCTTTCAGTAAAATATCACCCCGCAGCCAGGTGTGAATATCGATATATTGCATTTTATCGACAGGATGAAACCCGGCACACTCTTTATAAAAAGGTCTTGTGATATCCATAAAATGGACCTTTTCATTATAGTTAGCAAGCAGTGACTGCTTTTCCTCTTCTAATAACATTTTTGCGTTTCCAATATAACGTTCTTCAAGCGGTGTTGTTCCCCGTTCGATGAAGCTTTTCCCCCTTACGCCTTCAGGCATTAAATCAGCCAGAGTGCGAAGTCCTTTTTTCAGCAAGGCTGGCATGCTATTGAATATCTTTAGGGACTCGGGCTCCCGGTAGATGTTATATCCGCCGAATAATTCATCGGCACCTTCACCGGATAAAACAACTTTAACGTGGTTACGGGCTTCTTTTGCTACGAAGTATAGTGGAATAGATGCAGGGTCTGCGAGAGGATCGTCCATATACCAGATGATTTTCGGCAATTCGTTTATAAATTCTTCGGGGCTGACCATCAGGGAGATATTTTCTACGCCGAGCTTTTCGGCAGTTTCTTTTGCAATACTGATTTCGCTGTAGCCGTTTTGTTCGAAACCGACCGAAAACGTTTTGATCGCCGGGTTGAACTGCTTTGCGATGCTCACAATCGCCGTGGAGTCAATGCCGCCTGACAGGAATGAACCAACCGGAACATCACTTCGCATATGGATTTTTACAGAGTCGGTAAGCGTCTGCCGGATTTTTTCGGCAAGTTTATCAGGGGTTCGATGCGTTCCGCTGAACGAAACATGCCAGTACTGGCTGATATTAAGCGGTTCACCGGGCTTTTTTATAAAATGGCTGCCGGGCGGCAGTTTATGGATCATTTGCGACATCGTCATCGGTTCAGGAACATATTGGTATGTCAGATAGTGCTGGAGAGCGGTGTAATCAACCAGGTCGTTTGGCATGGCGGCAAGAAGGCTTTTTTTCTCGGATGAAAAATAAGTATTGCCAGAGTTGGTGTAGTAGTAGAGAGGTTTAATGCCGAAAGGATCGCGGGCGCCGTATAGTTGCTTTTCATCTTTGTCCCAGATCAGGAAGGCAAACATCCCCCTTAATTTTTCAGCTGTTTTTTGTCCGTAAATGGAATAACAGGCAAGGATGATTTCGGTATCTGAATCTGTTAAAAAGGAACAGCCTTTGTTCAATAGGTCTTGCTTTAACTCCAGGTAATTGTATACTTCACCATTGAACACGATCCAGTATCGCTCATTTTCATAAGACAGCGGCTGGTGGCCGTGTTCTAAGTCAATGATGCTTAGCCGCCTGAAACCGAAATGTACCCATTCATCGAGATAGTAGCCGGAATCATCCGGTCCCCTATGTACGAGCAGTTCGTTCATTGTTTTGAGGAGCGCTTCATCTTCTTCTTTCACGTGATCCTGTTCATTATCATATAGGCGTCCTACAAATCCGCACATCCTTTTCCCCTCCGGTATTGAAAATTGAAAACAAATGGTTTTTGTTCAATTAGACAATTATGCAGGTTTTACCATATAACGAGGTTCAAAGAGTTTTTGTTTCACAGGTGGAAAGAACTTTGCGGCAATTTTAAATATTAGGCTTTGTTAAAGCTTAATGTTGGTTTTTTCACTAGTTGATTGGGGTGGAAGGTGCGAGACTCCTGCAGGACTAGCGGGACAGGTGAGACCCCATGGGAGTGGAGCAAAAGGAGGATCTCGCCGCCCGCCCAGTGGAAAGCGAGTACCTGCAACGGAAATCAACACTAATGTTTAACAGAGCCAAATGTTAAAAAAAGCAGGACATCTTTCTGAGTTATTCTTAAGAGGTTTATGAATGGTAAAAAAAGGAGCAATACGGAGGCTTAAAGAAAAATAACCATGAAAAAGGACCAGCGTAACCTTACTAACGCTGGTCCCTTTCCGTATATAAGGGAGGGGGGAGTTGCATGCTTATATGTTGTATTCCACGCTAACAGGATTTTAATCACTTTAAACAAAAAAACTCCATTACGTTTATGTGACGGATTAATCTTATTGTAATGAGTTTTGGTTGCCAGGGAATTGCTCGGCAATTCCCTGGCAATTAAAAAAAACAATAAGCCCACCTTAATTGAAAGTATGTCTATATCTACAAAATCTAAAATAAATGCATTGTTTTGGTGCCTGGCAATTGCGAGGCAATTGCCAGGCACCACATGATTGCACACATAGCCGGGTTATGGAAGAATAGGAGTTAAGAAATGAGGAAGAAAAGGTGAAGGCAGATGGCGCGGAAGAAACTTGAGCATCAGGAGTTAATGAAGGTGACGGAGGCATTGCTGCTGGAGAAGGGCTATGATGGCTTCCATTTCAAGGCACTTGCAGAACAGCTGAATATTGGCCGGAGTACGATTTATGAGTATTATGCGAATAAGGAAGAGCTTGTGACCGCATATATGCTGGATGTCATGCAGAAGGTTATGGCTGAAATCGGTGAGAACGCCAGCATTGATGATCCGCTGGAACAAATGAAAGCCCACCTTCAGACATTCATGAAATATTCCCAGGTCCATCACATTATTCAAATGATTCCTCTCGTTAATCCTGCCGCTTCACCGCGTGTGAAGCTTGCGCTAAAGAAATTATCAGACGACCATAAAGTCCTCTACCGATCTATGATCCATTTGATTGAACGCGGAAAAATGAACGGACAAATTCGAACCGATTATCCGAGTCCTGTCATAGCGAGTATGTTTTTTATTGCCATCCAATTAACGCCTGATACCCAGGAAACAGACTATGCTGCCTGGGGTGACATGATCTTCAATCTTATTTATGAAGGTATGGGATAGGAGATCATAAAACAAATTGACGACAGTGTCGCAAAGTAGGATAATTAAACCGACAACCACGTCGGGAAAGCAGAAATGAATAGGCTCGGCTTCCAAGAAAGAAAAGCCGGGTTTGTTATTTGCTTTTTCCGACATATGTGTCGGGTATAATGAAAACCAGAGGGGGAGCCAGTAAAATGAAGAATGCGCTCAATGCCGTCACATTCTTTTCCAGCAGTAAAAAGGGTGCCAAAATTGTCCTGATCTCATGGGTTATTCTTGTCGCCATACTCAGTATGATTGCGTCTCCAGCAAAGGACTTCGCCGTAAATGTCAGTGGGAGCGATCTGCCGGATAGTGCCGAGTCCGTCCAGGCGGAAAAATTGCTGCAAAACTATTTCCCGGGTGAAGAGGGGATGCCAGCACTCCTTGTATTCAACAACGAGGTTGGGTTGACAGGGGACAACCTTGGACAGGTTGCAAATGTCTCCTCCTATTTTCGTACCGAAGAAAAACCCGAACATGTAAAAGAAGTCATCCCGTTTGATGAGCTCCCGCCGCCCGCGCGCCAGGGCTTTGTTTCCGATGATAAAACGACGCTTGTTTTGCCGGTGATCTTAAAGGACAACCTTGAGATGTCCGAAATCAACGATACCGTAACGCTTTTAGAAGAGCGATCTGCTGATATGCTTACTGATGATGTCTCCTTGAAAATTACCGGTCCGGCCGGCATTGCCTCTGATACGATTGCGATTTTTGCAAGTGCTGACCTGGTGCTGTTGTTTTCAACCGTAGCCTTGATTTTGGTGCTGTTAATCATCATCTATCGTTCACCCCTGCTTGCTATTATCCCGCTCATCGTAGCAGGTCTTGTCCATCAGGTTGTTGACCGTGTGCTCGGCCTGGTCGGCAAACAAGGATGGTTTGCGATTGAAACACAGTCGCTTTCCATCATGATGATTCTCTTATTCGCCGCCCTGACGGATTACGCGCTGTTCATCTTTTCCCGTTTCCGTGAAGAGCTTAAGAAAACAAATGATAAGTATGCGGCCATGCAGGAAGCGATGAAACATGTAGGCGAACCTATTTTTTTCAGCGGGGCCACCGTTCTTGTTGCGATGCTTGTACTGCTTGCGACCGACTACAAGCCGTATGAAAATTTTGCGCCTGTCTTTTCCATCGCGATGGCGATTATCCTGGTGGCAGGCCTGACACTTATTCCGGCATTGTTCGCCCTATTCGGCCGCCGTGCGTTCTGGCCGTTCGTTCCAAAAGTCGGAGATGAAGTGATCAAGACGACTAGCTTTTGGAACCGTGTTGCCGGTTTTGTCGGTAAAAGGCCTGTCATTTCCAGCGGAGTCATCGCAGCAATGCTGCTTATTTTCTCCCTGAATATGTTTAATCTCGATTTCTCATTCAATATGATCAAGTCCTTTCCTGAGGACATGGGGTCACGCCAAGGTTTTGAATTGCTTGAAGAAAAATATTCAAAAGGGGAACTGGCGCCGACGAATGTCGTCATTGCATCTGAAGACGGAGAAGCAATCGATGTGGAGAAAGTGGCGGCACTCCGAAATGAGTTGGCTGGACACCCGGGGGTGGCTGCCGTCACACCGGAAGAAATCAACCCCCGAATGCCGACTGTCGTGTCGGGAAGCGGTGAAGCTGTTAAACTTCAGCTGAAATTCGAAAACAGCCCATATGACCAGGAGTCACTCGACCAGCTGGTTGAACTTCGAAATAGCAAAACAGAAGTCTTGAAGGCGAGCGGTTTTTCGCCAGATACAACAGAACTCGTATTCGCAGGGGAAACCGCCCACCAGGCTGATGTGCGTGAGATGAATAAAAACGATACGTGGCTGGCCGTCATACTCATCACGATCTTCATCACGGTTATGCTGGCTATGCAAACCAGGTCGCTCATCGCCCCGATTTATATGATCCTGACCATTCTGCTTTCATACAGTGCAGCAATGGGATTGAGCACCTTCATTTTCGACAAAGTGATGGGGATCGAACAGATCAGTTACCGGATTCCGCTGTATACATTCGTCTTCCTTGTCGCTCTGGGCGTCGACTACAACATCATGCTCATTTCACGGATCAAGGAAGAAGCCATGCGCATGCCGATTAAAGAGGCTGTCTATCAGGGGCTGTCCATGACAGGAGGCGTCATTTCGTCCGCCGGCTTGATTCTTGCGGCGACGTTCGGTGTACTCATGACCCAGCCGATTATGGAACTGTATTTGTTTGGTTTCACTGTGAGTGTCGGCATTTTGATGGATACGTTTCTGGTCAGAGGCATTCTTGTTCCGGCAATTGTTCAGTTGACCGGAAAGTGGAATTTCTGGCCGTCGAAAACCGTTCAGGATAAAAAAGAAAAGCCGCAAACTGTATAAAAGCATAAAAAATAAGCCGGGCATCCTGCAGATGCCCGGTTTTTTGTGCATTAGAATGAAAATATAAAAAGTAGTGCTCAATAAATGCCTGGCAATTGCGACGCAATTGCCAGGCAATCCCATAGGCAATCCCATACCCTCAAAAACCGGCCCATTTATCGAACGATTTAATAATTAATTTCGTATGCTGTAGTGGAAGTGAAATATAAGACTAATCTAACAAATGAATTGTTTTTTCGACTAATACATCAAAGTTCCTAGTATTCAACCGAAAAGCACTAGCATTTTACAAATTTGCCGTTATAATTATATTCATGTTGTGACCATTTATTAGGTGATAACGGTTTAACAATGGGAAAATCGGCTATTTAAAGAATACATGTTAAATACAGGGGTAAGTTACTGCAAATCACACAAAGAAGGTGTTTTTTAATGACTCCAAGGAAATCAATGAATATCGATCAGGAGAAGTTAGTAGAGATAATGAAAGATCTTTACTATAAAGGCCAAAATTCAGGGAAACATCTTTCAGCACAAGAATTGGTTGAAGAAATTTCCGGAAAGCTCCAAACATTCAGCTTGAAATAGTTTAAGGTAGCGTAAAGTTAACCTGTTCTTATGGTTTGTATAAAATGGTACATTAAAAGAGAAGGAAATGTATATCAAAATTGGAATGGGATTATAAGAGGAAGATAGTTAGAGAAAGAGAATTCAAGAAAATAAAAAGGCTTTTATAAAGAGATTGACCTCTTTATAAAAGCCTTTTTGTTATTTTAATCCCAGTTCTAACAGTGCAGTTCTTGAGATGGCTTTTTCACCTCCCAATACATAGATAGGTAATGTTTGTTCGGCAACATAGTCTTTTACAGCTGACATGCCCCTTATGTGATGTGAAAGAATTATATTACTGTTTAACCTGTTGGCTAATCCTGCAGCAGCAACCGCATCTGGATAGTCCTCATATTCGCTGCTAATTGATGTCCCTCTTACTAAGAGCATTGAAGAAGGTTGTGGAATTAACGATGCAGCTTTAATATTGGTTTTGAAACGATCATCGCCGGCAATCCGCAAGGTTTTGATGCCTTTACTGTTTAGTTCATGTTCAATTTCAGGGCTGACAGCATTCCTGCCCCCGAATATTGTGACCTTATTTATGTTAGTTGGCATATCCCTAGGTAAAGAAGTGGATTTTGTTAGATAAACTGGGATATTTTCAGCAGCTGCCCAGGCAGATGCAGATAGCGCATCTGCTACCGTTATACCATTTACGAGTATTGCTTCTCCGTTTTTGTAAGTCCCTGCTACTTCATTAATTTTTAAGGCTGTATCAAAGCGGTCTTTGCCAGAAATTCTTACCACCTTATAATTGTTTGAAAGTTTGGTTTCAATCGTATGATCAATTGCATTGTTTCCACCTAATAAATATATCTTTTGAGCCTTTAATCTTCTTAACTCAGTTTCTAACGATGAAGGGAGAGTTGATGAGTGTGTCAGTAGTATAGGAGCATCCTTGACTCCTGCAAGGCTGGCAGATGATAAAGCATCCGCAGGATTATCGGACCGTGCAATTATTACCGATTTTTCTGCGGAATCCAATCCATTTGGCCATCCTTTCTTAGATAACTCTATAGCAGTGTGAATCCTGCTGTTTCCAGATAATCTTGTGACAGTAGAAGCGTTTACTTTCAAAGTATATGGACTATCAGACCATCTGAAATTATAATCTACAACTCCTACTTTATATTCGCCGGGTTGTGCAATGAAATTATCTATCTCATTACTCCCTATTGATTGATCATCAATATAATACTCATTCTCTAATGAACCATTCTGGTAATATTCTACTAACAGAACTAAATCATTTATTGGATTGTTTTCTAAATTTATTTCAATATTAGTTCTTTCCTTAACGCTGAATGAGTACCAATCAACATCATCTGGTAAGTTAATTGTATTCTGATAATTTTTATTTAAAATAATGGCTTTTGGTGACTTGTGATTATTACTGACATCGTTAAGTGTAGATGGAATGTCTGCTGTTAGGGCGTTTAGTGTGTCAGGTTGTCCAAAACCTGTCCGGGGATTCCATCCTTTCTTGGTTGAGCTTTCGATGAGCCATTCTACTTGAGAGGGGGTGAGGTTCTCTCTTTCGCTTACAATCAACGATGCAAGACCACTTATCATTGGGGCGGAAAATGAAGTTCCATTAACAAGTGTGTAATCTTTTCCATAGTCTGTGGTTCTTATTTTTTCTCCAGGCGCTGAAATATCAAGTTGTTCTCCATAGTTTGAGAAGTCGGATCTCATTCCTTCTTCATTCACACTTCCCACACTTATTACAAAGGGGTATGCTGCAGGAAAAGAAACTGGAGAGTTTGAATTTCCGGAAGAAGCTACTAAAACAATGCCCTCATTAAAAGCAGTAAATAAAGCATCGAATTCTGCTTCACTAAAGGTATCAGATCCATAGCTCATATTTATAATATCTGCCCCGTTATCAATTGCATAATATATCCCGGTTAAAATATCCTTGAGATTAATATAATTTAAAGAACCTATAATTACAGGAAGTATTTTAGCATTTGGATTTATTCCGGCAATTCCTTCATTATTATTAGAGTTTGCAGCAATTATACCGGCAACATTTGTACCATGTGAATCACTGACCTGATAGTTTGATGTTGCGAAAATAGGCGGCATAAGCCTTCCTGTTAAATCAGGATGAGCACTATCAATTACTGTATCTAAAACAGCTACAGTTACTTCCGCATTGTTATTTAACAAACTCCATGCATCTGGTATTAAAAGCTGATTTAAAAACCATTGTTGATCGATATATGGATCGTTAGTGAGAGCATTAGGTTTAATTATATAATTAGGATTTACATATAAAACTTCTGTTAATTTGGATATGCTGTCAACCTTTTCATCAAATTTCACTCCGTCTTTAATCCTTGCCATCAGTAAATTGTTTTTCTTTAGATATGCAGGTGTTGAAAGGATTTCAAGTTCAGAATCACTCGGCAATAATGCTTCTTCTTTAGTTTTAATAATAATCTGTCTATCGTATATATTCTTTTCATCCAAAGACTGAAAACGTTTTTGGGTTTTCAGCTTTGGTTGATATTCGAACTTTTCCGCATGAACTGTCCCTAAATAAACTTGAGTTGGTACTATTAGCGACAAAAAGAATAATAGTAAAACTATTTTTTTAATGTACATGTACTTCCTCCCTCAATTATGTCTCTTTATTATTATATCGGATTACAAGTATAAAAATTAATAAATTTAGTAAAAAATGGTTTTTTTCTGTCGATATAAAGATAAAGGTTTTGAAAGTATCCCAATAAACACCAAGAGGGGGGATGTCGAAAGTTGTTGTAATGTTTGTAATAAAAACGTAGTTATTTAGACACAAAATGACAAACTGGAAAATTAGCCCTTCTAAATCCTGTAATTTCAATGATATAATTCAACTTGTTAACGTACACCTAGATTGCGGAGAAAAAGGAGAGAAGAACATAATGAAAATATTAAGCCGTCTATTTGTGAGCTTATTAGGAATTGTATTTTTATTTACATTCCCAGTAGACGCCCTGGCGGAAAAAGTGGTGGTTATTGATCCTGGTCACGGCGGCAAGTACACTGGCACTTGTGGATATACAAGAGAAAGCGGAAAGGATATTTGTGAAAGGGATGTAAACCTTGGGGTCGGTTTAAAATTAAGGGATGAGTTGAAAAAAGCCGGTTTCACTGTTTACATGACACGTGATACGGATAAGCATTTTTCTCCTTATCTTAGGACAGCTGATGGAGATGACACCGGCGGGGATTTTGATGTCAGGATGACCTTGGCTAATAGCTATGCAAAAGAAAACAATGACAATAGTGTTTTTGTGTCTGTTCACCATAATGCTAGTCCTACCTCTCCTTATGTAAAAGGATATGAGACTTATTATTATGATGGAGTGAATCATTATAAGTCATCCTGGCCGCCTGACCCTATACAACTTGGATATTTGGACTTTAGTAAGAGACTGGCATACAGCATTCACCCAAATGTTGTAAAATCTACTGGAATGTACGATCGTAAAGTACATAACGATCAAAGCTTTTATGTAATCCGTAATGCTCAAATGCCTGCAGTCCTTCTAGAGCTAGGTTATATGACTAATAGAGATGAAGAGAGATTAATAAAATCTGATAGTCGACAACAGAAGGCAGCAGAGGGAGTAACACAAGGGATTATAAATTATTTTAAAGTGTTTGAAGTTCAAGATGCAACCAAAAAGATCTTAAAGGTCTTCAGCACAAAAGAGCAGGCAATAAGTTATGCTAAAGAACAATCTAAGTTAGTTAAGGTTTTTGATAAATACAATCAGAATTATGTGTATTCTAATGCACGGTATACTATTGTCCATAAGCAGAAAGGCACACTGGGAGAATATGCAACAAAAGAGAATGCTGTCGGTGTAGCTAAACAAACTGCAGATACAAGAATTGTAGACTCTGAAAATAACTGGACAGTATGGTCAAATTATTTGGCACCTAAGTATAAAGTTACCCTCTTAGATGAAAATCAAACGTTGAATTTTATAGATTATAACGAAGCGTTAGGATTTGCTGAGAGACACTCTAATGCCCGGATTACCAAAAATGAAACAAATCAATTATTGTGGACTAATGTTTCAGGAGAGAATCCTCAAATCGTCTCAAAGCAAACAAAAATTGCAGGTTCAAGCAGATACTCTACGGCTATAAGCATTTCAAAGAAACTATACCCAAATGGCTTTGCCGATGAAAAAGAACATAAAACTGTTATTTTGGCAACAGGTGAGAATCCTTCAGATGCCCTTTCAGCTGGTCCGCTGACAAGAGTGTATGGAAAAGCCCCAATTTTGTTAACAAAAACAGAATCTCTATACTCTGGTGTTAAAACGGAATTAGAGAGACTAGGCGCTAAAGAAGTAGTTGTCATTGGTGGCCCAGCAGCAGTTTCAGATTCGGTGGTAAACGAATTGAAAAGCTTCGGCGTTCTTGTAAACAGAATTTCTGGAGCAAGCCGATACCATACTAATCAAGAAATTAACAAAAAGCTTAATAATGTGAATGGAGTCTTTGTAGCATCTGGTGACAGCTATGCTGATGCTCTGGCAGCAGCCCCTATTGCAGCAGCAAACAACTGGGCTATTTCATTGACGGGTAAAGACAAAATAATGGATAGTTCCCTTTCTTACTTACAGGGAAAGAAATCGATCATTCTTGGCGGTACTGCAGTAATTTCTAACAATGTCCAACAACAGGTTGCCGGTGTAACAAGTGCAGAAAGAATAGCGGGTTCCAGCAGGTTTGGAACTCTGGCTAAAGTACTCTGGTATTTTGATGGCTCAATCAATTCGAATACTGTCAATGTTACAACTGGCTGGAACTTCCCGGATGCTCTGGCAGCAGCTCCATTATCGATGGATAATAGCGCTCCTTTAATTCTGGTAGGAGATCAATTACATCATTCATTAGAGTCATATCTATTAAAGTATGCTGAGAAAGAAAGTGTAACTGAAGTAAATACAGTGGGCGGGGTCGTTGCAGAACAGGTTTCACAATCAATCACAGATAATGTAAGGTAACAAAATAGTCCGGTAAGTAGTTTTTTAAACTTACCGGACTGTTTTATAGGAGGAGTACTTAAAAATGTTAAAAAAAATGATTGTTTCTTTGTTAATTTTTCTCCTTTTATTAACAGCTGCTGGCTGCAATAATAATGACAAAGAAGAAGTGAACGAAAACGAGGGATCAATCGATAACTCTTCAGAAGAAAAGAAAGAGAATGACGTTCAGGATGAAAACCAGGAAACAGAAGAGATAGAAGAAAAGGAAAGTGCTGAGGAAGATAAGAAAGAACAAGTAAAGGAAAACGAGAAGGAAGACGCAAAGTCTGATGAAAGTAATAAAGATGATTCCATGTCCCAACAAGGAATGGAATTATATAAGCCTGCTAAAAAAATGAATAAGATTTTTATAGATAAAGAAGGGAATCCGGTATTCACAGAAAAAATAACAGCTATTAATAAAACTCATGTTCAAAGGACAATGCAATTTGGTGATCTTGAAACATTGCAAATCCTAAAGTGGACTGCAAATGATATTTCTATTGTATTTGAAGAAGAAAACCCTGAAAATCCTGACAACAATAGATTAGAAGATTTTGTTGTTGTTGATGACCCTGAAGTTTTAGTTGGCGAAAAGGGAAATGGATGGAAGGTTGTGGACGATAAGTCGCAAGTTGAAGTACCTTACCAAAACTTTAGTGATGTTTTAGTACTCCAAAAGGAAACAGATGATGGCGCAGGTAATACGATTATTCAAACACAGTACTATGCTTCGCAGTTCGGTTTAATTAAGGAAGAATACGAAGTTACCGGCGACCAGGGATATAAGGAATCTCTTTTACTGAACGATGTAAATTAGTGATAAAAGGCGGGGGATACAAGTGAAACAGAAAATAATCTATATTTTCTTGGCGGCTATTCTTATCGTTCCAATGTTTACGGCACCAAATGCAAGTGCGGCAGATCACGAAGTTGCTGTCAAGCTGGTAAATTATTTGGGAAATAAAAAATCTATTACTCTTAAAGTTGTAAAAGGAGAATATAAGGTTGTTGAAGATAGTACAATTACTTTAGCTTCAGGCAAAACTTATTATGTAAAACAAGTTAATGGCAAACTCGAGTTATATGAAGGCAGTTCTCGTTTAAAAACTTTTTCTTCAAGTGTTAACATTGAGCCTGTAACATATGGGGTTAATAACTATGTATCGATAAATAGCAGAGAATACCTTGGTAATATGGAATTTACAATCGAATCAAATTATGTAAGGCCAATAAACAGGCTTCCACTTGAAGACTATTTAAAAGGAGTAGTGCCTTATGAAATGCCAGCTTCCTGGGATAAAGAAGCTCTAAAGGCACAGGCGGTTGCAGCTCGGACATACGCTCTGGCAAGGATCAATCAGGTTATAAATGATACAGTAACCTATCAAGTTTATGGAGGATATATATGGAGTTCCTCTTATTACAGTAAATCGAACCAGGCAGTTTCAGAAACATCTGGCATGGTGCTCCGTTACGGAGGGAAGTTGATCCAAGCTTTATACTCTTCAAGTAATGGAGGACATACCGAATCAAATTCAGCATATTGGGGTACCCCACAGTTGCCGTATTTAGAAGCGAAACCAGACTCATTTGACCCGCAAATCCCATGGTCCTTAGCAATCAATAAACAGCAAATTGATATGTCATCGCTAGACCTGGTCAACCCTGAAAAATGGTGGAGTTCTGTTCAGGAACAAACTGAGGATGCAGCTGAAATTGGAAACATAAAATCATATATAAAAAAGAGTTATCCAGCCAATACGGATATCAAGGTTATAGGCGTTCCCGATATAAAAGTGACTGAAAAATCATCCTATGGAAAAGCGCGTAGAGGTACAATTAATGTTCAGTATTTAGTTAAAAATCCTGATGGTTCATATCATCGAGAAGAAGGAAGTCAACTATCAGAAGATTATGCTGAACAGTTAGCCGGCCCATCAAGATATCAAACTAGTGTAGCTGTATCAGAAAAGGGATGGGAAAATGCTAACTCTGTTGTCATTGGCCGCGGAGACATTTCTGTAGACGCTCTTGCAGGAAGTGTTCTAGCTAAAAAGCTTGATTCTCCATTGCTTCTGACAGAGTCAAATGAGGTGCCAACGAGTGTTCTTAATGAAATTAAACGGTTAAATGCTTCGAATGTATATCTTTTAGGCGGACAAGCAGCCATTTCTGATACCGTGACCAGGCAGCTTGAGGATGCCGGACTAACTGTATCCAGAGTAAGTGGGAAAAGCCGTTATCATACTGCTGTGGAGGTTGCACAAAGTATTAACAGTCCATCGGAAATCGTGATCACAAGCGGTGATGAAAAGTCTCCGGATGCCTTATCCATTGCATCTTATGCAGCCAGGAACCAGCTGCCGATATTGCTATCTAAAAAAGATGCTTTAAGCTGGGATGTAAAAGAATATATCAAAGATAATAACATCTCAAAAGCATACATTATCGGCGGGACCGCTGCAATTTCGGATTCTGTAAAAGAAGAGATCGCCCAATTGGGAATATCAAATGTAGAAAGAATAGCCGGCTCGGGGAGATATGCTACAAGTGTTGCAATCGCCGAACGGTTTAACTTCGATCTTAGCAAAACCTTTTTCTCAAGAGGCGATGTGTTCATTGATGCCTTGCCTGGCGCAAGTCTTGCAGCAAAATACAATGCACCGATTATTCTGACTGAGCAAGATCAGCTAGCCGGTGCAGCTGAAAACTGGCTTACAAAGCTGAATACACGCCCACGCATTTTTTACCTGGGGGGGGATTCTGCTATCAGCCCTGAGACCAGATCAGAGATAAAAAAATTGCTATTAGGTAATATTGAAGTTCAATTACTTAATAAAGAGAATGTAGATATTAGTGTTCTAAGATTTATGATGGGCGGCACTCTGTTTAAGAGTTTCCATATTGATAATGTCACAGACAGCTCAGGAAAACTTACTATTTACGGTAAAGGTTTTGGTCATGCAGTTGGCATGAGCCAATACGGAGCTAAAGAGCGTGCTGAGGCAGGAAAAACGTATCAAGAAATTTTAGGCTTCTATTATCCGAACACCAATCTTGGTAACTAGTGGAAAAGAGGGAGGCATATCTCCCTCTTTTTTTGTTGAAATTTGTAATTTCCTTGTAATATTTGCAACTATTTATTTATGTTAAGATTTGTAATAGATAAAGACAAACTTAGACAAACAGGGAGGATTTTTTTTGGGGGCTAAAAAAATCATTGGCGGTCTTTTGCTTGGTACTACAGTCGTGTTTTCATCACCACTTTTAGGGTCTGCTGAGGAATATAATGTTGAAAGAATTAGCGGTTCGAACCGGTATGATACGTCTATAGAAATCTCAAAAGAAGGCTGGAATAGTGCTGATACTGTTATTCTTGCGGTAGGTAATAATTTTCCTGATGCTCTTTCAGGTGCTCCATTGGCACACAACTTAAATGCACCAATTCTATTAACGGACAGTAAAACTATTCCATCCGGAGTTTTAAGTGAAATTAGCAGGCTGGGTGCAACAAATGCAATTATTTTAGGTGGGAAAAATGCAATATCTGAAAATGTAATAGACGTCTTAGAGAAAAAAGGCATTAATGTTAAAAGAGTCGCAGGGAAAGACCGCTATGAAACTTCGCTGAAAATTACAAATATGATGACAGATAAAGCGAATACTGCTGTTATTGCGTATGGGAAAAACTTTCCTGATAGTCTCGCTATTGCTCCTTTTGCATCGCAAAAAGGATACCCGATTTTGCTTACTGAAAAGGATACAATTCCAGAGGAAACAAAACTTGCTTTAAAAGGAATTGAAAGAACAATTGTGGTAGGTGGAAAAGGAGTAATAAGCGATAAAGTTGTTTCTCAATTACCTTCTCCAACTCGCGTAGCAGGTGGAGATAGGTATGAAACATCGGCAAATATTGCTCAGAGATTTGGTTCCAGTTTCAAGCCGGTATATTTAACAAACGGAAATCAATTTGCAGATGCTTTAACAGGCTCTGTTCTCGCTGCTAAGAATGGAACGCCCGTAGTGCTAGTGAAAAAAGAAGCAATTCCTGATTCCGTAACAAAGCTGCTTAACGCCAATACTGTTACAGATTTGACGCTAATTGGCGGTAATGGTGTTATTTCTAGTAATATCACAAACGCTGACTCTTCAAACATAGATGCAATGATTTCTTTTGCAAAAACATATAAAGGTGTTCCATATGTTTGGGGAGGAACGACTCCATCTGGGTTTGACTGCAGTGGTTACTTAAATTATGTTTACGGTCATCATGGTGTCGATTTGCCTCGTACTGTGAGTGATATTTGGAGAGCAGGTACTTCGGTAAGCAGCCCGAGCCCAGGCGACATGGTTTTTTATGAAACATATAAAGCTGGTCCATCACATGCAGGAATTTATATTGGCAATAGACAATTTATTCACGCTAGTTCTTCTAGAGGTGTCACAGTTAGTACCATGGATTTAAGTTATTGGTCTACTCGATATCTTGGAGCAAAGAGATATAACTAAGTTTTTAAAAAAGGATCCCATATATCAGGGATCCTTTTTGTATGGATTAACATTTATATACTTATTTTGTTTCATTATGAATGTGAATGTAGATCAATAACAATATCTTCTATTTTTTTTGCATTGATTTTCCAGCTATAGTTTTCCTTGATGAATTGTTGAGCATTTGTTCCAAGTGTTTCTCTTTTATCAGGATGATCTGCTAAATAGTTAATTGCATCAAAAAGTTCATCATTAGAATTGTTAGACATGATAAGCCCGTTATATTGGTTTATTACTAATTCACTAATTTGGCCATAAGGAGGGGCGATAACTGGCGCCCCGGCTGCCATATATTCAAAAATTTTGAGTGGCGAAAAATGAAAAAAGTCAATGTTATGATAGGGTGCTACTGCAAAGTCAAAAAGCTTTAGGGACCCTGGTACATATTTATAGTCGAGGAATCCGCTTATATATACATATTTTTGCAGCTTCAAGTCGGATATTTTCTGTTCTAGTTTTTTCCGTTCCTCACCACCGCCAATAACTAAGAAACGGATGTTTTTATTTACGGCTATAATATCTGGCATTATATCAATAACTCTTTCCACTCCATGCCATGTTTTTAAGCTTCCTAGAAAACCCACTACAATTTTATCATTCCACTCTTCTTTTATCTTTTCTATTTCAGGAGGTATCTCATTCATTGCAGAAAAGCTTTCGAAATCAACTCCGTTAGGTGTGACTACAGTGTTCTCCATATCATAGCCCTGTTTCGTAAAATACTTCTTTAATTCTTCGGAAACCACTAGAGTTGCATCTGCTTTTGCAAATATCCTTTTTTCAACAAATTTTGCAAAGGGCTTAATCAAATACATGTTTTTGATTTCTCTTTCATACACAGCTGAAGCATTCACTTCATATATAATTGGTATGTTATTAAATAGCTTGGCCAGTAAAGGTGAGAGATCGTATATGGCATACCGGTTAATGATAGCATCAGGTTTTTCGGCTCTAATAATTTTCATTAACCGGAAGAATCTTGGTATATTCATAGCAATAGATTTTAATTCAGTCAAAAGGTTCCTTCTAGGCGGACTATTTTTATTTGTTTGGTTTTTTTGGTCTAGCTGTTTTGAACTGCGTAACGACAGCTCTACTGGAATAACCTGATGGCCAAGGTTTCTCATGGCATTCATAAATTCTTTTGCATGGACCTGGGATCCTTCACCAGAATTGAACCAGGAAATATAAATGATTCTCATTCATTACCAACCTTTACCGTTTTATTGTAAAACAATCCCAGTATAGCAAAGAAAATTGTCATCGATTGTATATTGAACCATGTTTCAGCGACCATAGCCATAACAGCATACCCAACAATGATTAGGTTAATGCCAAGACCAAATAACTGAATGGACTGTGATCGATTTTTCGTCACACTTTTTACTGTAGACCAATAGAGATACCCAATAAATAGAGCACCAAGGGTAAGGCCTACTATTCCATATCGTGCCAAAACATATAAATATGAATTATCAGCAAAGTCAATAAAGCCTTTTTTCATTGGCCCCATGCCCAAGACAGGGGATTGCAGGAACTTTTCATAATTCATTTGCCAGTAATCATAGCGGCTTTTAAAGCTGCTTACCGACTCAAGTGATTTTTTTACCTTACTATTGTTTTCTTTTTGAGTTTCAGAATTTTGATTTTCATCAGTATCCGATTCTTCTGTATTGTTGTCTTCAATCTGAAGATTGGTCATTATTTGATTGGCTGCATAATCGAGATATTTAATATTTGGTACTAGAACTAAAAAGACTAAAACAAATAAAATAGAAATTTGGAGCCATAACATAAAAATCCGTTTTAATTCTTTTCTGATGAAAATCAGGTTAAAGAGAAGCCAATACATAATTAATCCAGCTGCAGTTATAACAGCAGTTCTGGAGGTGGTAAGAAAAACGCTTGTAATTGTAATAGCGATTAATAAGCTTAAAAGAATTTTCTTTTGTACCGTGTCAGCCTTATAGAAGTTCAAATAAGAGAGAAGCAAGGAGATTACGATAACTAAGAAAGAACCGTACAAATTAGGGTTAAGGAAAGTGCTTATTACTCTATGTTGGCTGATTAGCATATTATGGATAGCTTCAGTCGGTGTGTATATTAACCCAAGATTATTATTTACATTAAATAAATTTGTAAATTGCATAATTCCGAATACTTCTACAACCAGGACGAGGATAACGAAGCTTTTAAATAGTTGATTGGCAGACTGCAACTTAATATGTTTAGCTATAAGGTAAAAAGTCATGTAAAGCACTATTCTGTATAATTCAGTAATGTTCATAATTGTTTTGTTTTGAGGTTCTATGAGTGAACCGGCTACCGTTGAAATGATAATAACAAGGGAGCTTGCAAAGAGAAAGATCAATGTGTAGTCCTGTTTTACTTCAGAAAGGAAATTTCTATCTATAACACCCTTAATGTAAAAAAGGAAAACTGTAACAAATGCTAAAGCAAGTACAAATAACAAAATGCCTTTTACACTTATCTGGCCTAATAAGATTCCCGGGGCAGGTTTGAGTATCAGGATAGATATTAGGAATATGAATACTATAGTACGGTTAATGCCAGTATTATTGCTCATGCTTACCTCCTGTTGCATTTATAAAAAGAGTTTGAAGTCGGTCGTTATAAAATTGGGTCTATAAATATATTCATAAAATCAACGCAGTCGTGGAAAGACAGATTTCTTTTTTGTTTGGTTTTGTTAGACGTCGTTGCTGATTTCCGCTGCAGGGGCTCGATTTCACCATAGGCACAAGGGCGACTTCTGTTCCTGCTCCCTACGGTCGCACTCACAGTGTCTTCTTTGCCGCGGGGCGGGCGCTGAGCCTCCTCGTCGCTACCTCCTTGGAGCTTATTCAATGTCCTGCGGGGGCTCAGCTGTCCCGCTGCTCCCGCAGGGTCGAGCCACTTCCGCTCCAATCACTTCAACAAAAATCAAAATTGTATTTTAACAAAGCCATTTGTTTATTAACAACTGTGTTATCGCTTTTAATTTAACTCAGATATAAAATCCTTGAATTTCCCGTTCCCTTTAGGAATAGTAACAGAATCCTTCATCGTAACTTTCATATCATCCAAGTCAAAATATCTAGATATTTCTTCCTCTACTATTCTTTTTTCTTCAGCTGACAGCGTCTGTTCAATTAATATTTCCAGTTCACCTTTCCTAAGTTGTTTACCCTGAAAATGCAAAGGCATTTTTTTATAAACGTTAAGATTTTTAAAGATAGTCATCAAAGCGATAACTGGGTAATTCTTTTCTTTTCCATAAATCCACTTTCCTGTTCTGCCTTTCAGTTCATCAATAATGTAATGTTGCATGCCACAAGGACAATCTGTTTTTTCTAGTAAAGAAATAGAGTCACCTTGCTTATACCTGATAATTGGAAAGCTGAATGAAGATAGATTTGTTACAACAATTTCTCCATCCACTTCTTCCACAATCACATTTTCCATTGTAATATGTTGATTCCCATAGGGGCACTCAAATGAAATTATACCTGCTTCTGCTGAACCATACTCGCTAATCATTCTCTGCCCAAAAGCCTTTTGCACTTCGGGTTGATAAATATCATGTATTTGCTCACTTGTACCTTTGACCATTTTCAGTTGATAATTTTCTTGTATTCCCCGATCATTAATTACTTTTGCAAGTTCATATATAAGGGATGAATACCCTTGAAGGAAATCGGCCTTCTCCAATTTTTTCAAAAATGAGTTAAGCTGACTTTCTTGAAAGTAAAACAAGCGAAACCTATTTAGCAAACTATCCAGTAGCCAGGTCTTAATTTGATGTTTGCGCTCGAAACTAAAGTTGTGAACATATCCGCTCCTATCCCAGGGATTTACCCCATACCAAGAATACCCCCTGTATATAGAAGCTCTATGGATTGCATCCCATTCTTTATTACGATAGAAATTCAATCTTTGTCCAGAGGTCCCTGAAGTCTGAGAAGAAATAAGGCCCTGTTTATCTTTTGTTGTATGGATAGTATCATTGAAGTCTAACAATTCCTGCTTTGTTAGAATAGGGAATTTTTTTAAATCAGTGAGTTGTTGAAAGTCCTCTGGAGAAACATTATTCTCTTGATACTTTTTTTTAATATATTCAGAGTTTTCGTAAGCATAAGAGATAAGAGACTTTGCTCTTTCGAATTGATAATCTTTTAGTTGATTTATTGACCATTTTTCACTTTGTTTTAGGAAATCAAATTTACTAAGTACTAATTTATTTTTGCGTTTTACACCAGCTTTAAAAATAAAAGTTCTCAATTTATACCCCTACTTTATAATTTATATTTAAAGAACTCTTGATAGCTTTTTGCTATTGCCTTTTTGTCGTTTATCGAATTGTATTTTTTAAACACAAAAGCTGTTAATAATACAAAACCAGTGTTGTAGCCGAATAATCTTTTAAACAATGGTCCTTTGCCAACCATTGTTTGAAAATCAAGTTTTCCGGACTTTTCCTTTATAGGATGGAATGAGATCAATTCCGGAAAAAAGTCAATATGATATCCTTTGTTTTTCATGTCCATTAAAAAGATGTTTTCTTCACCAGATTTGTATTTTGCTCCAAGGCCAAACGTTTCATCAAACCCTATCTTATAATCAGGTACCCTTTCAATATTAACAAAGATATCAATTGATGCCTGTTGTAAAATTCTTCTTTTTGATATATCAACTTGCTCTTCATCTGGATAAGATTTTGGATATTTACCCTTTTCTGGATCCATATGCATAAAACAAGCAATTTGGCGCTTTTCGTCTTTAAAAAAATTGTTTATAAATTCGACTGCATTTTCTGTATACCAACAGTCATCATCTGTCAATGATATAATATATCCCTCAACTTGTTTCAGACCCACATTTCTTGCTAAAGATAACCCTTTTTTATCTATTTCTATATGTTTGTATTTGAATGTATAGGCGGAAATCAGGTTGTTGATCGTATTGTGGTTCGCTTGAGAGACTATTACTAGTTCAAAGTTTTTATCTGTTTGATTTTCAAGACTATCAAAAAGTCTCAAAAGATCTTGCTCAGATTTAGCTAACGTGGCCAAAAGGAAAGAAACCATTATTATAATCCCCTTATTTTCTAATTTAATAAACAATAAAAATTACTCCATGCTAATAATATCAAGAACACACTGCTTATGAAAGAATAAGCTTGATCAGTTTCAAGGGAGAACTAAACAACAATAGTTTTTAGTATGGTTCTCTCATAATTTAAAATGCTCTTTCTTCAAACTTGTAAACATATTTGTGTAACCCAGCATTCGATAACAGGCTTGTAATATTGTTCGGTTTATATCGTATTTTATGGGGAACGAATTTTTCAAATAATTGGTGCAGCCGCCCCTGGTCAAGTTTACATTTTATACGTTTAGGTAAAATATACATGGGAAGAAAAAATGTTTTTCTTAGAAACATAGTGCTTTTCACTATTGATATCTTACTGTTACTTAGTATATGGTATAATACTTACGGTTGTATAAGGTAAGCGTGAACACCACCAATTTCAAATCAGTATGCGAAGATTTATTAATGACTATTAAAACCTGGAGGGTCGCTTATGAAAGTAAAAAAGGCAGTAATCCCAGCAGCAGGGCTTGGAACAAGGTTTTTACCAGCTACGAAAGCACAGCCAAAAGAAATGCTACCAATAGTAGATAAACCTACAATACAGTATATAATAGAAGAGGCTGTTCAGTCAGGAATCGAAGATATTATTATTGTTACAGGAAGAGGAAAAAGAGCTATTGAAGACCATTTTGATAAATCCCTGTTATTAGAAGAAAGCCTGGAAGCCAAAGGGAAAGATAAAGAATTGAAGGAAATCAGAGATATTGCGGATATTGCAGATATTCATTATATCAGGCAAAAAGAGCCGAAGGGTTTAGGACATGCTATTTATTGTGCCCGAAAGTTTATCGGTAATGAGCCGTTTGCTGTTATGTTAGGTGATGATATCGTGGTTTCGGAAGAACCCTGCCTAAAGCAGCTATTGAATCAGTTTGAGGAAAAAGAATCCTCTATCATTGGAGTTCAGGAAGTAAATAAAGAGGATGTATCAAAGTACGGGGTCATCAGTTATGATAAAGAGAATGTAGCAAACAGAACATATCGTGTTACCGGTCTGGTTGAGAAACCACCAGAAGAAGAAGCTCCTTCCAACTTAGCAATTATGGGGAGGTATGTGTTAACTCCTGAAATTTTTGGGATATTAGAAAACACACCGCCAGGCAGAGGGGGAGAAATTCAATTGACAGATGCATTACAGGAGTTAAATAAAGAGCAAAATATTTATGGTTATTTATTCGAGGGAAAAAGATATGACATTGGAAATAAATATGGCTTTGTCCAGGCGACGATTGAATTTGCATTAATGAGAGACGATTTAAGGGATCCTTTAAAAAATTGGCTTAAATCAACTGTTTTATAATCTTTTGATTTAATAACCAGGAGTTAACAAATCTGATTTAACAAAGTCTGTAAACCTTGTCTGTTTAAGACAAGGTTTACAGACTTTTAAGTGAGATTAGGATAATTACAGAAAAGGAGTTTAAAATGACTATTCTCAGTATTATACTATGGGTTCTTATAGGGTTAACCCTGTATGTATATGTTGGCTATCCAATACTATTAACTCTATTTTCTTCGTTATTTAAAAAATCAATTAATGATTCCCCGGATTATACTCCAAAGGTAACCTACTTCATTGCAGCTTATAATGAAGAGAAGGTTATCGGGCAAAAATTGGCAAACAGTGTCCAACTTGATTATCCAGCAGATAAACTGGAAATAATTGTGGTTTCGGATGATTCATCGGATCGAACAAATGAGATTGTTGAATCCTTTGTAACCAGATATCCGTACGTCAAGTTAAATGTAGTAAAAGGAAGGCAAGGAAAAACAGCCGCTCTCAACCATTCTGTGCCTTCAGCAAAAGGTGATATACTTGTATTCTCTGATGCTAACTCAATGTATAAAAAGGATGCTTTGCGGCAGCTTGTGAAGCATTTTAATGATAATCAAATTGGTGGAGTATGCGGAGAGCTGAAGCTGATCAACCCGACTAGTTCTTCAATAGGAGAATCGGAGGGAGCTTACTGGAAATACGAAAAATTCTTAAAAACTATTGAAACAAGAACCGGTTCTACAATAGTTGCTAATGGTTCAATCTATGCTATAAGGAAGCAAAACTTCCGAGAAATGAATATTAACGTTGGAGACGATATGCAAAACCCGTTGATAATTATCGGCCAAAAGAAAAGATTTATATATGAACCAAATGCTGTAACAGTAGAAGAAACTTCTCCTGATGCAAAAGAAGAATTCGGTCGAAAGGTCCGCATTGTCACACGCAGTTTCACGGGTCTACTACATTACAAGAAAATGTTGAATCTATTTACACGGCCTGGTTTTTTCGTGAAGTATATGTCTCATAAAGTGTTAAGGTGGCTTGTTCCTTATTATCTAATTTTAATTTTTGTTATTAATATTTTTTTACTAGGAGATTTTATTTACGACCTTCTAATGGTTGCCCAGGTTCTTTTTTATGCTCTTGCAGTAGCAGGAATTAAGTATAAGTCCAAGATTACCTATATTCCCTATTACTTCTGTCTTGTTAACTATGCGGCATTACGAGGTACGTTAAGGGCGATAATGGGTAAAAAACAGGCAACATGGAAACCTACTCAACGATAAGATTTTGCATCTAGAGGACGAGAGGAGCCTTTCAAAAGATGTCTTCAATGATGAAACAAATGGTCGGTGGATTTAAATGGACAGGACTTTCATCTGCAGTAGTAACCGGGGTACAGCTGCTGCAGTATGTTATATTGGCCCGATTGCTTACCCCGTCTGATTTTGGTTTGATGGGTATGATCATAGTAATAATTGGCTTTGCACAAGTATTTACCGATGCTGGTGTAGGAACAGCGATTATCCAAAGAAAAAGTGTTACAAGAAATGAGTTATCAAGTTTGTACTGGCTTAATGTATTTCTTGGTTTTTTGGTTTTTTCAGGAGTTATATTATTAGCTCCTGCCATTTCGAATTTTTATAACCAGCCAAATTTGGAAGAGCTTATCCACTATATTGCTTTTATTTTTTTAATCATCCCTTTTGGGCAGCAATTTCAGTATTTGATTCAAAGGAATCTTCAATTTAATTTATTGGCTCGCATTGAAATGGTGTCTTTCAGTACAGGTGTTTTGGCTTCTATTATACTTGCAGTATTAGACTTTGGGGTAATGTCTTTAATATGGGGTCAAATAATCACTAACGCAACAAAGACTATTCAATTTACTATTCATGGATGGAAGCATCATAAACCATCATTTCATTTTAGATTCAAGGAAATTACTGGATATCTGAATTTTGGACTAAACCAAATGGGATCAAGAATTGTAAGTTATTTTGCTTCAAATGTAGATTACATGTTAATCGGTCGTTATCTTGGCTCTGAAGCATTGGGTATTTATACTGTAGCTTATCAATTAATTGTAATTCCAGTGAGTAAAATCAATCCAATCATAACAAAGGTTGCTTACCCTGTATTCTCGAAAGAACAAGATAATAATAAAACAGTTGGTTCTGGGTTTATTCAGATATCCAAGCTATTAAGTGTGGTGACATTCCCGCTGTTAGTCGGTATGATGGCAACCTCTCCCGTACTTGTTCCTGTTGTTTTTGGGGACAAATGGCTTGAGGCTGCTCCACTAATCCAAATACTGGCTTTGCTTGGAATATTAAGAGTATTAATGAATCCTAACGGTTCTGTACTATTAGCGAAGGGAAGAGCAGGACTTGTTTTTGTATGGGACTTTTTTGTGGCTGCTTCTAACGGTTTAGTTTTTTGGTACTTTGTACAATACGGAACTGTAGCTGTCGCCTGGGCATATGTTGCAATTAGCATGGTTAATTTCATTCTGGGAAGGTTTCTGCTTCATTATGTAATACGATTAGATAACCGGCTTTATTTTAGAGCTCTCTTAAAGCCGGTTATAATTAATATATCTATGGGATTGCTGGTATACGGAATGTATATAACAACTAAAGGATTCATGGAGGAATATGTGCTTATCCAGTTAATATTACTGGTTGCAGTAGGTGTAATCACATATATCACCCTTTTTATGTTGATTGATAAACCTTATTTAAATAATGTAAAGCGTTATTTATTCAAAGGGAAAAAGATACGTCCGCAGGATGGATAAACCAGCTTTTACAAAAAAATAAATATACAGGGGGATTTGAGTGCAAAAAGTTTTCACTGTTATTTCAATGATTTTTATTATGCTCGTTCAGTTAATAGGATATTCCGGTCCTGTCTATGCAGAAACCTCAAGCAGGGTGTATGTTGTCCCTATTAACTGGCAGTCCTTTTCAAAACAAAATTTAACCGATCCTGATGAGGTGAGGATAAAAAAAATATTATTAAATACAAATAAATATGCATTAACATCATGGTGGGATAATGAAAAAAATTATGATGCCCAAAGCGGAAAACATTTGGATTTTGGCGGTACTCTCGAGCATAATATAAGGCATCCGGCAGCTATGTCACTTGGTTTATCCGCATCTATTGCACTTGGTGTTTATGATTCGGCAGTAACTGGTGTACCAATTGAGGAAGCAGAAACGAAGGCTGTACAACTTATCAGCTCCCTGGCATATAATCATAAAGCTAATCGCCCAGGGGGGTGGGGAGATCATTGGCAATCAGCTCACTGGGCTCATTTCAGCGGCTTTTCAGGGTGGCTTTTATGGGATAAGCTTTCTATCGATCAGAAAACTTACGTGTCTAACATGATTGAATATGAAGCTAATCGTTTCATTAATTATAATCCACCATATTGGAAAGGCAGCGATGGATCAATTAACTTTTCAGGTGATTCAAAGGCAGAAGAAAATGCCTGGAATGCCCAAATATTGCAGCTGTCCACTGCCATGATGCCTCATCACCCCAACTGGGGACTTTGGATGAATAAAAATATTCAGCTGATGCTTTCTTCAGCTGCACGGCCAAGTGATATCGGCAAAGATACAGTACTCCATGGCAAACCTTTGTCCAAGTGGGTTAATGGAATAAACATCCAGGAAAATGGCACTGTCATAAATCACGGCTTCCATCATCCGGATTATATGGAGTTTATTGCATTTAATAATACTTCAGCTCTTTCGTATACATTGGCCCATATGTCAACTCCTAAAGCAGCTTTTTTCAATTCTGATCTTGTGTATTCGGCTTTAACTGACTTGAACTTTGATTCCCCGCCTTTCCAGAATCCTGGTGGATCCATATATACAGAAAATTCTTCTTCAATATATTATCCGGAAGGAAATGATTGGGGTACTATGAGAAGAATGCAGTTTGCAACTCTAGATATTTTTGCGGACGTATTTGGTTATGATCACCTTTCTTCTAAGGATGCCAGCTACTGGGAAGCATTACATGCTGAGAAAGTACTGGAGATGCAGGGCAGACATACAGATGGCAAAACCTATTCCAGTAGAGAAGAGGATAGTTATAGAGGAAGGGAAGAGTGGGTTGCCCATCATGCAGCATGGTCAATAATCGCTAAGTGGGTTCAAAATACTGGCGAATTTGCAGTGACGAATGAAAGTTATGGACCACTAAATACACGAGTATATGGAGCTGACCGCTATAAAACCGCTGCCTTAATAAGCAGAAAGGGCTGGGAACAAGCTGAAACCGTAGTTATTACCCGAGGAGATAACTTTCCAGATGCATTGGCCGGTACACCACTGGCGTATAAGCTTCAGGCGCCTATACTTTTCACTAAGAAAAATGAACTGGTGAGTGATACTAAAAATGAAATTAAACGATTAGGTGCTAACAAGGTAATCATACTAGGAGGCGTGGAAGCTGTCAGCCGTGACGTTGAGAATGCACTTGAAGTAATAGGGCTGTCAGTTGACAGAATAGCCGGATCTAATCGGTTTGAAACAGCAAAAAAAGTTGCTGATCAACTGGGGGGAGATCCACAAAAAGCTATTGTTGCTTATGGTTTTGATTTTCCGGACGCACTTTCAGCAGCCAGTTTCGCTGCTCGAAGAGGATATCCTATTTTATTAACGGAGCGGTATAATGTCCCTTATTCAACTGACAAAGCTTTAGAAAATATAAGAGAAACTTATGTGATAGGAGGGGAAAAAGTGATTTCTTCAAAAGTCGTAGATGAATTGCCTTCCCCTACACGGCTTTCAGGGAGTAACCGCTTTGAAACCTCTAAGGCTGTTGTCTCTGAATTTAAAGATAATAATGCCAAAGAAGCTTTTATAAGCAACGCTTACCTTTTCCCTGACTCATTAGCTGGCTCCGTTTTGGCAGCAAGAGAAAATGCGCCGTTGTTGCTAACGGGGTATCAAACCTTGCCTTATATAACTAAGAATATTTTAAACGACATGAAAGCAGAGCACGTCACTTTTCTGGGAGGTAATCAAGTTATCCATCCCTATGTTATTCAAGAAGTGACCGCTCCATAAATAAAAAGGCTAGAACAACTGTAGTGTTGTTCTAGCCTTTTTAGGTG